>DQTF01000248.1 GCA_015662935.1 Crocinitomicaceae bacterium
TCTTGGACGGGTTATTTCGGTAACATTCATAGTGATTCATTGAATTTGAACTCCTTAGTTACTGGTGGCTACATTTTCGTTGAAGCAATTGGAAGTAATGGCTGTCCAACAACTATTGACAGTGTTTTTGTGACGGTTAATTCGATCAATTATTCTCTTTACGATGATTTTTATCTTACCTGTGAGAATGATACCGTTACTTTTGGTGTTGTGAGTAATGCAGATTCTGTCAGTTGGACATTTCCGAACGGCAACACTTCTGATTTAGACGAATTGATAATCGCCATTTCTGATTCTACGAATGGCTGGTATTCTTTGGAACTTTTTAGCGATGCAGGTTGTGTTTATGCCGACTCTATTTTTATTGAATTCAATACTTTTCCAACCTTTTCTTTTCCTGATGATACTACGATGTGTGCAGGAGAATTTATTAGTATTGTTGATGAATTAGATTCCATTTTATATGACTGGGCAGGTTATGGCGTCTTGGATTCTGTTATTCTGTATAATTCACAAGAAATAATAATTACAGCAACCAGTCCACAAGGATGTACGATGGTTGATACTTTTTTTGTTAATGTAGTAGATTGTGATAATGAATTGCCGAATGTAATCACTCCAAATGGAGATGGAGTTAATGATTTTTTCATTATTGATGAAGCACCACTGTTCCCGAATAACCGATTGGTGATTATTAATCGCTGGGGGCAAGTGGTGTATGAAGAAAATGGCTACAATAATCTATTTAACGGATTAGATTTAAGCGACGGTGTTTATTTCTATGTTTTCCATAAGAATTTTAGAGATGTTCCAGAAGATAAAACAGAAGGTTATTTGACCTTGATAAGATAACTACTCAAACGAAATTCTCAACAAATCTTGCTTGTTTGCGGAAGAATCAATGAGTTGCAAAAACTTCTCTTCAAAATTAACAGCAAGAAAATCAGACTCCATCTCCAAACTCATGTCAATGTCATGAGAAGATAGAATAATGCATTTATTCATTTCTTTGGCAATGGATTTTAACATTTCTAGCACCAATATCTTGTTAGAATAATCTAAAAATGCCGTTGGTTCATCCAATAAAATAATGGGTGTTTCTTGCACTAAAGCTTTAGCTATGGCAACCAATTGTTTTTCTCCATCGCTGAGTTGCGACGTAAATCTTCCTCTTAAGTGCTCAATTTTTAATCGAGAGAAAGAATGATTAATTGATTCATTATCAATGTTTTGTAATCTTCCGGAATAAGATGTGTAGAAACTTCTTCCCAATGCTATAAATTCTTCAACACGTAAAAAATCAACCAAAGGAAAGTGACTAGAAACAAAGGATACTGTTTTAGGGAGTTCTCCAAATGGTATTTCTATACTTTGTTTATTCTGCAGAAAAACAGAGCCTGAAATAGGGGAGAGTTGCCCACTGATTGTTTTTAAGAAAGTAGATTTCCCAGAACCATTTTTTCCAATTAAAAAGTACAATTTTCCTTCTTTCAAATTGAAATCATCCACAGTTAAAAGTGATTTTCGGTAGCCAATGTTTAAATTTTCTGTACGTATCATCTCAGTCGATTTAAAATGAAGAAAATAACCATTGGAGCACCAATAATGGATGTTAAAACGTTAATTGGCAACATGAAAAACGGTTCTGCTAATTGAATAATAATATCGCAAATCAGAATAAACAATGCTCCCATTAATAAACTAGCTGTTATCAGAATAAAATGTTGCTGCGTTTTAAATAATATTCTCACTAAGTTTGGAACTGCCAACCCAACAAAGGCTATCGGCCCACAAAACGCGGTAACTAAGCCTGTTAGAATTGCTGTGATAATAATGATAACAAGTCGAACTCTTTTAATGTTGACACCTAGAAGTTTTGCTTCATTTTCTCCTAGTATGAGAATATTGAGTGGCTTAATTATGAGAAAAGCACCTATTATTCCAATAATAGTGATTAGAAAAATAATAGGTAGTTGAGTGAATTCGACTTTCTGCAAAGACCCGAGCGCCCAGAGTGTAAAGACTTTTAGTTCTTGAGCATCACTCGCTGATTGAATGAAAGAAACAAATGCACTGATGAATGAGCCGAGCATTAATCCGACAAGTAGTAAAGCGATTTGTGTTCTGACTAACCTGGAAAAAAAGAGGATGACCAAACCAAAAAGAAATGCGCCAATTAATGCATTGGTGATGATTCCTAAATCAGATGCAAAGAATGGGACACCTGTCATAATACTCAGTGCGACAAATAAACTGGAACCAGAATTAATTCCTAGCACATAAGGTCCTGCAAGAGGATTATTGAACAATGTTTGCATCAATAATCCAACAACGGAAAGACTTGCTCCAGCAATCAAAGCCATAAACATTCTGGGGATTCGAATTTCTCTTGCGATAATTTCGTTAGGGATCTGGTCGTTAAAATTAATGAGGCTTTGCCAAAATTCTTTAGGCGAGATATTGATTTGCCCAACTGATAAATGAACCAAAGCAAAAATTGGAATGCAAATTAGCAAAGCAAGTAAAATGATGCTATGTTTTTTAGAAAGAATCAACTATTTTATTTTTTGATAAAAATACAATTTTCGATCTTGCATTAACTCTGGGTGAAAAATTTGAACTAAATCACGTAAGACTTCATGAGGCATTGCAGCGCTTTGTTCCCAAAATTTATTCATATTGTTTGAATAACAATAGCTATTTTTAGGGAATGCTGTCAGATACTTAACCTTTGGGTTACTTTTTAGAACAGCTTCTTTACTTGGCATGGAAGTATTGATCCAAAAATCAGTTTTAATGTTGTCTTTAATAATTTTCTCCATTGAGTATTCTTGACTTGCGGTTCCTTCTGTTTGAGAATATATATAATTGGCCCCAGCATCTTTTAAAAGTGTTGCAAAATAACTGTCACCTCCTGGAGCGTACCAAATATCTCCAAATATACTTCCCGACAATGCAGAAGGATGCTTTGTCAGTGAATCTGTAATTTCTAAAATACTTTCATATTCAGCAACGACATTTTCAAAATAGGCATCTGCTTCTTTCTCTTTTCCTGTAATGATGCCTATTAATTTTATCCATTCTGCTTTTCCTAGTGGGTGGTTTTCTCGCCAATCATAAATAGGAACAACTGTGATTCCAAGTTTAACTAATTTGTTTTCGTTGGGAAATTGATCGCCAAATCCATTGTAAAAAACAATGTTTGCATTACTAGCAATAATTTTTTCTAACGATATATTCGTTTCATTTCCAAAGTATTGAGTTGTATTACTTTGAAGGTTAGTAAGAATTGTGGTGTCAAAAACAAATTTCCCATTATCTATTCCTATGAGTTGGTTTTGTTCGTTAAGAATAGAAATCATACCATTAAGCGTTGCACTTAAACTTATGATTTTGTATTCGTCATTCGTTTTTATCGAGAATGTATTTTCTACTTCACCATTTTCAGGATTAAGAATTTCTAGCGAGTAACCTACGTTTGTTTTGATAAGATCAAAATTTGCGGCAAAGTCAACAGTTAGCGATTTTTCAATCGTTTGAACTTCTTCTGTACAACATTCTTCAGATTCTCTTTTACAAGAGCTGACAAGAATGACTGAAAGTGATAAATAAACGAGTAATTGATGCATCTTACAAATATGAGAAATGAATTTTGATTTTGAGCAAAAAAAAGACCTGATTGAAAAATCAATCA
>DQTF01000080.1 GCA_015662935.1 Crocinitomicaceae bacterium
ATTCTCCATTAGATTTAAAGATGATTTACATCGCTGGAAATGAGAGCTTTGCTCAAGGCCCAATAAGCTATAAGAAAGAATGCAAGAAAGCGGCAGCTAAAGGTGTCTTTATTAACACCATCTTTTGTGGCAACTACCAAGAAGGAGTAAAACTCTTTTGGGAAGACGGTGCGACTTGTAGTGGAGGAGATTATTTTAACATTGATTCTGATCGAAAAATCGTACAAATTGATACACCTTACGACAAAAAGATGATGTTATACAACGATTCTTTAAACGGTACATATTACGGATACGGAAGAACTGGGATGATGAAAAAAGAAATGCAATCAACTCAAGACGGGAACGCAATGTCTGAATCAATGTCAGTTGCAGTAGAAAGAACAGCTGTAAAATCTAAAAATAAAGTTTACAACAATGCTTCTTGGGATTTAATTGATGCGTCTGATAAAGATGATTTTAAAATATCTGAGCTTAAAGAAGAAGAATTACCTGAAGAATTTAAAGGAAAGTCTGACGCTGAGAAAAAAGTATTGATAGAACAAAAAAAGGTTGAGCGTCAAATTTATCAAAAGGAAATTGCAGAATTAGCAAAAAAAAGACAGCAATTTATTGATGAAGAGAAAAAGAAAATGGAAGGAACAGATGAAGTAGATGATTTTGGAACCTCCGTGAACGAAAGCATTGAAACAAGAGCTAAGAAAATTGGCTTTAAGAAAGGGGAATAAAAAAGTTTGTTAGCCTTTAGCTATCGGCTATCGGCTAACTTTTTTTTTAGAACGAGAGTTGTCATACATCTTTGCATATCAACGTTGACCGTCTTTATTGGCTCTATTAACTCCAATTTATGCTCCGTTAACAACTCATCAATTCTCTCTCTAGAAATCAAATATCTTTCACTTCCATCAGGAATACTAAAAACTCCATCTACATTGTTTTCAAGAACACTATGCAAACCAATATCTGATGTCATTCTGATAAAGAGAACACCTTCCTTGCCAAGTAAATGAATAAGAGAAGCAAACATCTCATTAAAATGCTGGTGGTTATTTGCAAAATGAAGAACGGCATTGCAAACAATGAAATCAAACTCGTCATCAGAGCTGAACGCTTCTATTGAAGAATGAATGATACGACTTCTTTCTTTAGGGAATTCATTTTGCAACAATTTAACATATTCTTGGTTTGGATCAATTCCAATGACATCAACTCCTTGATTTAGCAAGAAGCGAAAGTTTCTCCCTTTACCAAACCCAGCATCTAAGACCTTAGAAGAAGTTGCAATCCTTCCTTTCATACACTGATCAAGTAAATAGATATCTACATTTTTAATAAAGTTCAAATTGTTCATTATTACAATTGTTTTAGCATCCATAAATCGCAAGCAAAATGACCAGAATCACCAAGAGAAGAATTTAATTTTTGAAAGCCCATCATTTCATACAGTCCGATTGCGTTGCTTAATTCTGGCATTGTTTCTAAATAAATAGAAATAAATCCTCTAGCTCTTGCAACATCAATACTCAATTGCATTAATTGCTTCCCAACACCTTGTCCTCTTAGAGAATGATGCAGGTATATTTTTACCAATTCGACACATCCTTTTGGTAAACCTTTGGTTGGGTAAACACCACAGCCACCTAAAATTTCACCATTGAGTTCTACAACAAAATATGCTGAATCTTTCATTTGAAATAATTCAAATAAGGCATCTGTTGTCGGATCTGTAAAAACAGTTCCGGGCTTGTTGACTCCATATTCTGTCAACACCTCTCTAATCACCTTAGCTAAACCAAGGTTGTCCTCTTTTTGAATTAGGCGAATATTCACTTTTTTATTTTAAAGTTAAACTTTACTTTCTTTATAGTTCTAAAAACCGAAAAAAAGGATAGATAAATTCGGTTTCAACCCTTCATTTGTTGATAAAAATGCACTAAAAGCTAGTAGTATTTTGAAAAATCGACTACTTTTGTGGCATAAATTAAGTTAATTGGCTATTCTTTAAGGGGTAATCAATTTAAAAACAGTTGCTATGGCAGAAGATATATTTGATAAAATCAAAAAAAACAGAGGCCCTTTAGGTCAATATTCTAAAGGAGTGCACGGTTACTTCACATTTCCAAAGTTAGAAGGAGAAATCAACAACAAGATGATTTTCCGTGGAAAAGAGTGCTTGGTATGGTCTGTAAATAATTATTTAGGATTGGCAAATCACCCAGAAGTTCGTAAAGCGGATGCTGATGCGGCTGCTGAATGGGGGTTAGCATACCCAATGGGGTCAAGAATGATGACTGGTCAAACGAGTGAGCACGAGAAATTAGAAGCAGAAATTTCTGATTTCATGCAAAAGGAGGATACGATTCTTTTAAACTTCGGTTATCAAGGAATGGTTTCTGCCATCGACTCAATGGTTGACAGAAATGATGTGATTGTTTATGACAGTGAATCTCACGCTTGCATTTTGGATGGTATGCGCTTGCATGCTGGGAAACGTTTTGTGTTTAAGCACAACGACATGGAAAGCTTCGATAAGCAAATGTCAAGAGCAACTAAAATTGTTGAAAAAACAAACGGCGGTATTCTTGTTATTACAGAAGGTGTTTTCGGAATGGCTGGAGATCAAGGTCGTTTAAAAGACTTAGTAGAATTTAGAAAGTCAGGTAAATATTCTTTCCGATTATTCGTAGATGATGCTCACGGTTTCGGAACAGTTGGAAAGACTGGTCAAGGAGCAGGAGAAGAGCAAGGAGTTCACGAGGAGATTGATATTTTATTTGGAACTTTTGCAA
>DQTF01000151.1 GCA_015662935.1 Crocinitomicaceae bacterium
AGATGTTACGATCAATGATTTGCGTGGAAATGTTCCAACGAGAATCAATAAGTTGCGCGAAGGAAACTACGATGCTATCTTACTTGCAAAAGCGGGTGTCGACCGGTTGGAACTGGACCTTTCGGAGTTTGTAGAGTTTGTTTTGAATCCTGAAGAATTCATTCCTGCTCCAGCGCAAGGTGTTTTAGGCCTGCAAATAAGAAATGAAGACACAGAATTATTTGAGACCCTTCAAAAAATGAACTTTCCAGAGGTTCAAAAAAGAATTGAATTGGAGAGAAAAGTATTGAATTTACTGGATGGAGGTTGCCAATTACCTCTCGGAGTTTATTGCACGGAAGACCATCAACTATTTGTTTCATTTGCAGATGGACTGGAAAATGAAGCGATTTCTTTGCACTACAAAGTGACCGATTTTAATGGAATGGCAGAAAAAGTAATTGCAGATTTACAACAAGAGAACCCAATTGACTAAACGCATCTTCATATCGAAGAATGAAAGTGAGGCTCAAGAGTTAGCAAAGAATTTAGCCAAAAAAAACAAGTTACTAATCGCTCATTCTTTTCTCAGTTTTGAGCAAGAAGAATTTACGATTGAAAAAAACTATGAAGTACTGTTTTTTAGTAGTCCCCGTTCAGTTGTTTTTTATAAAACACGTTATGATATTCCGAAGAGTAAACAAATTGCATGCACAGGGAATACCACTCGAACACTACTTACATCTTTTGGTTTCAAAGTTGATTTCTGGAGCAATCGCCCGGGCAAAATAAAACAGTTAGCAACTGATTTTAAAGCTTGGTGTGGCAAAAAAACCGTCCTTTTTCCTCTTTCAGATATTTCGAAAAAAACCGTTTCTTCTTTGTTTGAAGAAGACCAAAAAGAGGAGCTTATCGTTTACAAAACAGCGATTAAAGGAAAGAAAATAGAGACGTGCGACACATACGTTTTCACAAGCCCATCCAATGTGAGGGGTTTTTTCTTGGATAATGATTTATCGAAAGATGCAAAGGTCATTTCTTGGGGAGAATCTACAAGTGAAGAGTTGAGGAAGAATGGGTGTGACAGTTTTGAAGAGTTGAAGAATGCTAGTTTAGAGGAGGTGATACGTTTGAGTATCTAATGATTGTAATAATTTTTTTATTCTTAATCTTCCATTCTTAATTAACCCTACCTTTACACCAATGCCAGGCATCTACATTCATATTCCATTTTGCAAGCAAAAGTGCACTTATTGCGACTTTCATTTTAGCACGACTTTTTCTACTTACCGAGGACAGATGATTGATGCCATTCTCCAAGAAATAAAACTCAGAAAAGGCTATTTAAAAGCACCGATTAGCACCATTTATTTTGGTGGTGGAACACCTAGTTTATTAACTGAAATAGAACTTAATCTCATTCTTACAAAAACCAAAGACACCTTTGAAGTCCTTGATGATACTGAGGTAACGCTTGAAGCAAATCCCGATGATATTACCAAAGAGCAGCTTGCTGTTTGGAAGAAAGCAGGAATTAATCGATTGAGTATAGGTTTGCAATCGTTTAAAGAGTCAGACCTAAAATGGATGAATAGGGCACACACTGTTGAAGAAGCAAATGAGTGCATTTCTTTGGCACAAGAAGCGGGTTTCCACAACCTCACGGTGGATTTAATTTACGGTTTGCCAGACCTGACTTTAGAAGAGTGGAAAGGTCATATTCAACAGTTGATTAACAAAGATGTTCCACACATTTCTGCTTATTGTTTAACGGTAGAAAAGAATACAGCGTTAAGTAATTGGGTCAATAAAGGAAAGATAAAAATGGCTTCAGAAGATGTGCAATCTGAGCAATTTCTTGCGTTGTTAGAACTTCTTGAAAAGAATGGTTACGAGCAATATGAGATATCTAATTTTTGTAAGAAAGGGTTGGAATCAAAACATAATTCTAACTATTGGAAAGGGGAACATTATATCGGTATTGGACCTTCCGCACATTCTTTTAATGGAACTACACGCAGCTGGAATGTTGCGAATAATAGAAAATACATCAAAGCAATAGAGAGTAATCAAGGGCTCTCAGAGAAAGAAGAATTGAGTAAACAAGACCAATTTAACGAGTTGATTTTAACAGGCCTTCGCACAAAATATGGAGTGAATTTAGCCAACCTTCAAGAAATCCTCCCGTTAAGCAAACAGTTCAATGAAACGTTTGCTGAGTTTCAAGAAAAAAAATGGGTAAGGGTTAAAGACAACGTTGCTTTATTGACAAAATCAGGGAAATTAATGGCTGATTACATCGCTTCAGAATTGTTTGTTGTATGAAAACTTTACTAAAACTGTCTTTAGTTATCGTGATAATAGGAATTGCCTATTTGAGTTTAACTCCAACTGAAATAATAACAGTTGGCAATGACAAAATCAGTCATTTTATTGCGTATTGTGTTTTAATGACCAATGTTGGCTTATTGACCTATGTAAAGAAAAAACAACTCGTTTTTGGAATTGTTTTTTGCATTCTATATGGTGTGCTAATAGAAATCATTCAGCACTTTGTGCCTGGAAGGGTGATGTCGGGCTGGGACATGGTTGCAAATATTGGTGGTGTTTTGTTAGGGGTGATAACAACGGCATTTTTATATAAGAGAATACAGTTTTTACTTAAATAAGACCTGTCTTTTCTACAGGAGAAGCATTAAAAAAGGAAACTTTACTATCTTTATCAAAAAAGAAGAGATCAATTAAAATGAAGAAAACTACACAACAAATTTTCACGGTACTTATTTTCTGTTTTGGAATAATGACAGTTTCTTATTCTCAAATTTCTAAATCAGAAGCAGAAAAATTTATCAGTGATCACCCTGCGAAAGACGTTCAAAGGGTTTCTGTTATTACATTTATGGAGTACAAAAAAAAGACCTTGGTTAGAAATGGTGATTCCTTTGAAGCAAAGTCAACTGTTTTAACAGCTTTAGAGTCTTCTCTTTTAATTAAAGATGGAACAGGTAAAGAGATGTATATTCCTTATTCTCAAATAAGAACTTTAACGTATCAGCCAGAGAGCAGTGCTAAGTACTCTATGATTAGAGTGGATTTGTAAAAAATAAACTTATGCTAGGACTCCAACTTCCAACTGACCCTCGATGGGTAAAACTTGTTCAATCCAACATTTCTGAAATTCTCACAGATCATGCTTGGTGTGAGCAAAAAGCCGCCACCAACGCTATATCAATTGTCGTTCACAATTCAGAACAAGAAGACCTGGTAACTGATATGCTTTCTTTGGCGAAAGAAGAGTTAGAACATTTTGAAATGGTGCACAACATCATTAAAGAAAAAGGCTTTGTTCTTGGAAGAGAAAGAAAAGACAGCTACGTCAACGAGCTAGCTAAATTTATGCAGAAAGGAAGAGGCCGCAAGTTTTCATTAGTCGATAGACTTCTTTTTTCTGCAATGATAGAAGCAAGAAGTTGCGAACGGTTTAAAGTCTTAGCCGATAACATTGACGACAAAAAATTAGCAGACTTTTATAGAGAATTAATGATTTCAGAAGCGGGACATTATACTATGTTCTTGAAACATGCCAGAAGAGTTGCTCCAGAAATAGACGTAGATAAACGTTGGAAAGAATGGTTAGAGTTTGAAGCAATAGTTATTCAGAATTATGGTAAGGATGAGACAGTGCATGGGTAATTTTTCATTTTTCATTTTTCATTTTTTGAACTTCTTTAGCAACAACCTCTAATTCTTTAAAGAATTCTTCCCCAAAAGCACGAATCAACGGTTCTTTTAAAAATTTAAAAACAGGGACACCTAGTTTTTCTCCCAAAGAACAAGCATCAGAGCAAATGCTCCAAACATCATAATTTAAAGCTGTAAAATCATCAAACTGTTTTACTCGAATAGGATATAGGTGGCAAGAAATAGGCTTTTTAAAATCTGTTTTTCCGTCCAAATAGGCTTGCTCAACAGAACATTTTGTAATTCCTTTATCATCAAAATAAACAAAAGCACATTCTGCCTCATTGACCAAGGCTGTTACAGGCTCATTGTCTTGATCCATATAGAAAACACCTTGTTCTTCAACAGCTTTTAGACCCTCTTCTCTCATATATGGTTTTATTGCCTCCAAAGAATCTTCTAAAACATCAACTTCATCAAGAGTCAAAGGTGCTCCTGCATCTCCTTCAATACAACAGGCTCCTTTGCAAGCGTTTAGATCACAGACGAATTTTCGCTCAAATATCTGTGTTGACACAACTTTATCTCCAATTTCTACTAGCATGCTTTATTTTTTTACAAATGTCCGAAATACTAGGTTAAAATGCTAATGCAAGTTTTTTAGTAAAAAGTTTCCTCCTTTTTCTTATTTTTATAAAAAACAAAATCAATGATTATTTTTCTTGTTATATTAGGACTGGCCGCAGTAATCGGTTTTTTTCTTTGGAGCATTTACAACCAACTTGTTAGAGCACAGAATGTTGTGGACGAAGCTTTTAGTGGTATAGACGTGCAACTTAAAAAAAGATTTACTTTGATTCCACAATTAGTGGAGGTAACAAAAGCTTATAGTAAACACGAATCAGACCTTTTGCAACGCATTGTTGAAATGAGAAATGGAGAAAACCAATCTAATCTCCAAGAAACGGCAAATAGTGATCAAAAAGTAACCAGCACTTTAAATTCATTCAAAATTACGATTGAAGATTATCCCGATTTAAAAGCAAATACGACCTTCCTTAAATTAATGGACAACCTTTCTTCGGTTGAGAATGATTTAGCAATGGCAAGAAGGTATTACAACGGAGCAACTCGTGATTACAATACAAAAATTGAAGTTTTCCCTGCTGTTTTAATTGCAAAAAAATTCGGGTATTCTGAAATCGATTACTACGAAATCAATGAAAATGAAAAGGCGGTTCCTGAAATAAATCTAAACAACTAACATGAAAAACACTTTACTAATCGTCAGTCTATTTCTTTTTATTTTTTCGGGGTTTGCAAGCAACGCCTATACAGAAGAAAAAATCCTGCATTATCACAGTGATATTGAAATTCTCCCAAGCAGAAAAGTTAGGGTAACAGAAACCATTAAGGTTTATGTAGGTGGACGAATTTTTAAGCACGGTATTTTTAGAGAACTCCCTCTTTCTTATGAATACAAGGGGGGAAATGTTCATGTCGGTTTTGAATTGGTCTCCGTTAAGAAAAATGGAACAATAGAAGAATACCACATCAAGAAAATGGATAATGGGGTAGCTATTTACATAGGAAAGAAAGAGGTTTTCTTAAACAATGATTTCTACACCTATGAAATCGTATATGTCGTTGATGAGGTATTACTATTCAATGAGAAATTTGATGAAATCTACTGGAATGTGAATGGTAACGGTTGGGGAGTTAGAATGGACTCTCTTTCTGCAACTGTTTACCCACCTAAAGGAGCAAAAATCAAACAATTTAATGGATACACCGGGGCGTTTGGTGCAACAGATAAAGAATTTAGCATCAAAGAATCCGGTAATTCAATTACTTATATGTTTAACGGGACTGTCGATTATTACGAAAATATGACCGTTGCTGTAGGTTGGGAGAAAGGATTTGTAACCTATCCAACTTTTTGGGATAAATTATGGCTTTGGATCAAGACTTACATTCTTTATGTTATTGGCGGGGGCGGCCTTCTTGCAAACGCCTTG
>DQTF01000221.1 GCA_015662935.1 Crocinitomicaceae bacterium
CTGCCAACGCAAAGAAAATTGTTGCTATTGCTGCAGGAAGCGGAATCACTCCAATTATGTCGATTGCCAAATCAATTGAAGACGTCGAAGGTTCGGTAGAATTATTCTACGGAAACAGAACTGCTAATGGAATTTTATTCTCCGAAGAGATTGAAGCACTGAAAAAAACCAACTGCACGCATTTTTTAAGTCGAGAAGAAAAAGAAGGTTGCAAAAATGGACGTATTGAAAAAGAATCGTTTACTGAAATTATCAAAGCTGATTTAGAGATTCTAAAGTCGGATGTTTTCTTTATTTGTGGGCCAGAAGAAATGATTGTCGAAATCAACGACACTCTAAAGTTATTTGGTGTATCCGAAGATAAAATCAAGTTTGAATTGTTTACAACGCCTGTCTTAATGAAAAAAGATGGCCATACGAAAGACATCGACTTTTCTGGAACGAGTTCTGTCACCATGATGGTGGATAGTGAAGCTACAACTTTTGAACTCGATGCTAAAAAGAATATTTTAGAGAAAGCAATTGATGTGGGTGTCGATGCTCCATATTCTTGTAAAGGTGGTGTTTGTAGTTCTTGCAAAGGAAAAGTATTGGAAGGAGACGTTTACATGAAAATGAATTACACATTGACTGATTCTGAAGTGGAGGAAGGATATATTTTGTGTTGTCAAGCGTTTCCTAGAAGTGAAAAGGTGGTGATTAGTTTTGATGAGTGATTTTTCATCGCAAACATTGTTGAATCGCAATGCGTTACGATTGTACAATGAATTGCGAATAAATTAAAATTGTGTTATGAAAAAAAAATCAATCATAGTTGTAGGAGCAAGTAGAGGAATTGGCAAAGAGATGGTTTTGCAATTAGCGGAGAATGCTACCCATACGATTTACGCTTTGTCGCGAAATTTGGAAAAGATGCAAGAGAATTTTGCTTCTTTGGAGAATGTTCACTGTTTTGCATTTGATTTAGCGAAGAATGATGTTCGCGAACAAGCAGAATTGATATTCTCCCATATAGATACAATTGATATTCTCATTAACAATGCCGGTAAGTTGGTCAATAAGCCATTTTTGGAATTGAACAAAGAAGATTTAAGTGATTGCTATCAAGTCAATGCGATTGGAGTGATGCAAACAGTACAAGCTGCCTTGCCTAAGATGAAAGTTGCTCACATCGTTAACATCAGTACTATCGGAGGCTTCCAAGGGAGCGTTAAGTTTCCTGGACTGACTGCCTACTCGACTTCCAAAGCCGCGGTTGTAAGTTTTACAGAATTATTTGCAGAAGAATACAAGGACACATCTATCAAAATGAATTGCCTTTGCCTTGGAGCTGCGCAAACCGAAATGTTAGAAGAGGCATTCCCTGGTTATCAAGCTCCCGTTTCTGCAAGTAAAATGGCAAAATACATTGTTGATTTTGCATTAACTGCCGACCAATGGATGAACGGAAAAGTGATCCCTGTGAGTTTGAGTACACCTTGATCAATTAGTAATGTGCAATTAATAATTAGTAATAGACGATGACTGTTGCTAGAGGAAATTGGTAATCGAAAAGAAGGTTTTAACATTTTTCATCTTTAATTTTTCATTCCTCATTTCAAACCGTTACTTTTAAAAAGTTCTGCATTACAAGACAAATACTTCTTATTTGATTCGAAAGAAAGACATAGCAAAATTGACTGATTCTGAACTGGTTTCTTTGGCAAAAAAGAAAAGCAGACACTTTGGTTTATTGTATGATAAATACTTTGAGCAAATCTTTCGTTTTGTATTTAAACGTTTGGGTGGTAAAGAATATATTGCGGGTGATTTAACTCAACAAGCCTTCATCAAAGCAATGGCAAACCTGCATAAATATGAAGATCGAGGTTTTCCTTTTAGTAGTTGGCTGTATCGCATTGCTCAGAATGAAGTTTCTATGTATTTCAGAAGTCAAAAGAAGGTTTTTACCGTCGAAATCAATGAAAATCAATTATCTAGTATTGTCAATGAAGCGCAAATAGGCAATTACATGTCAAGCGAAGAACAAGAGCAATTAATTGCAATGATGAATGATTTGGAGCAAGAGCATCTCGATATTATTGAGTTGAGGTTCTTTCAAGAAATGAGTTTTAAAGAAATTGCAGACATATATTCTATCTCAGAGGCAAGTGCTAAAATGAGAACATATCGTATATTGGAAAAGATTGCAAAAAAGTGGAACGAAAAGCAATGAGAAAGTTTAAATTAAATAAAGAAAATAAGGACCTATCCCCTACTGAAGCTCAAATTAAGCGACAGAAGGACTTCTCACGTCTTCACCACGATTATGAAAAGTTAACGAAACGAGGAAAGAAACCTTTGTACAAAGATCCAAAGTTGTTTATTCTTCTATTTTTATTGGGATTGATTGCGTTTTTAGTGTTCTTGGAGTATTAATATCAGTTTAAGAGTACTATTTAAAAAGCCAAGCTCTATGAAGAGCTTGGCTTTACTATGAAAAAGGGGTTACAAATCCCTATTAATACTTACTTTTATTCCAGCTAGTAAGTCTATTCGGCCTTAAGCTATTCTATTGTTACGGTTGAACCACATGCGTCATCCCCATTTGCGATAAGTGAGCCTTTAGAACTCTCACCTACACAAAAATAAACATCTGTAGAACAGATATAAGACGTAGAACCACCCGCACTTAAAGTCGTTGTTGATCCAGAGTCTGTGATTATTTTAATACTTGAACTTGATGTGTTCTTAACGGTATAGTTTGTTTTTGTTCCTTTATTTTTTTGAGCATTTAATCTAGCAGCATACTCTCTAGACTGTTCCTGTCTTAATTTCAAAAAATCTGCATCTGCGTTTTCTATGTCCAATATTTCTTGCTTAA
>DQTF01000119.1 GCA_015662935.1 Crocinitomicaceae bacterium
AAAGGTCTTTCTAATCTCTTTCCCTTTATCAGAACGGATAGGAATGTTTTGCAAGTTCGGATTGTTAGAACTCAAACGCCCCGTTGCTGCAACCGTTTGCATAAACGAAGTGTGAATTCTTCCGTCCACCTCATCCATTAATTCTGGAAGAGGATCAACGTAAGTGTTTTTCAATTTGCGCAATTGACGGTATTCCAAAATCATCGGAATAATAGGATGCGAATGTTTCAATTTCTGGAGAACATCTTCTCCCGTTGCATATTGTCCCGTCTTTGTTTTCTTTGCTTTGGAAGAAATTTCCATTTGCTCGAAGAGAACTTGCCCCAATTGCTTGGGAGAATCAATGTTAAAATCAACACCCGCCTCTTCTTTGATGTTTTTATCCAAATCCACGAGTAAATCACCTAATTCTATCGAATATTTCCTTAATCCTTCCGCATCTATGGTGATTCCTTCTTGCTCCATTGATTTTAACACATCGACCAAAGGCATTTCCATGTTGTAAAATAAATCTTTGAGATGCTCTTTGTTGATTTGAGGCTCGAAAATTTCTTTGAGTTGTAAAGTGATGTCTGCATCTTCGCACGCATAGTCAGAAACCTCTTCCGGTGGTAAATCTGCCATACTTTTTTGGTTTTTACCTTTTTTGCCTATTAATTCTACAATGGAAACAGGTTTATAGCTTAAAAAACGTTCCGCAAGAACATCCATTCCGTGTTTAGAATCTGGATTGATGAGGTAATGTGCAATCATCGTGTCAAAAAGAGGTGCGTTCACATTGACCCCGTAGCGATTGATGACTTTGATGTCATATTTGATGTTGTGTGCAATTTTTTCGATGGTTTCCGATTCAAAAAACGGACGAAATTCCTCGACTATTTTCTTTGCATCCTCAAAGTTATTGGGTGTTGCTACATAGAATGCTTCTCTTTTCTTATAAGAGAATGAAATACCTGTTAGGTTCGCATGTAAGGCATCTAACCGGTCTGTTTCTGTATCAAAACACACTGATTTTTGCTTCAAAAGAATGTCGAGCAGTTCTTTGCGCTCTTCTGGTTGAGTAATCAGATGATAACTTGGTTTTTCTGTTGCAATCGTTTTAAATTCTGCCGTTTCCATTGGAGCTTGTTCTTCCACAAGGCTTTGTGTTCCAAACAAATCCATTTGTCCAGAAGCACTCACTGAGGGAGTATTGACAACAATATCTTCTCCAAGTACTCTTCTTGCCAAGTTTCTAAATTCTAATTCAGTAAAAACTTCTTTGATTTTATCTGGATTAGAATCCTCTTTTATTAGTTCTTCTTCGTTTAGCTCAACATCAATGTCTAAAATAATCGTAGCCAATTTCTTCGACATCAAACCTTGCTCTGCAAAGTTTTCTACGTTCTCTTTTTGCTTTCCTTTTAGTTGATCAACATTCTCAATGATTCCTTCTACAGAACCGAATTGTTTCAATAATTTAGAAGCTGTTTTTGCTCCAATTCCCGGAATTCCCGGGATATTATCGGCAGCATCTCCTTGCAAGCCGAGCACATCAATTACTTGCATAACATTCTCTACATCGAACTTCTCTAAAATCTCAGGGATGCCCCAAACTTCGGCAGGTTTTCCTCCTCGACCAGGTCGATACATAAAAATATTCTCCGAAACCAGTTGCCCAAAATCTTTGTCGGGCGTCATCATGTAAGTTTGAAATCCTTTTTGCTCAGCTTTCTTTGCAAGGCAGCCAATTACGTCGTCAGCCTCGTATCCAGCGACTTGAATGATTGGAATATTGAAAGCACGAATGATATCTTTAATAGGCTCTATCATCGAAAGAATACCTTCTGGTGTTTCGTCACGATGCGCTTTGTATTCTGGAAAATCTTCTTTTCTCGTCAAGGAGCCTCCGGGGGGGTCAAAAACAACAGCGATGTGCGTCGGTTTTTCATTCTTGAGAATCTCAATCAGTGAATTGGTAAAACCAAATGCTGCGGAGGTGTTTTGACCTTTAGAATTGATTCTTGGGTTTTTTGCAAAGGCAAAGTAAGCACGAAAAATTAATGCGAAAGCATCGATTAGAAAGAGTTTTTTATCGGTATCTTTTGAAATCATGGCCGTTGACGGTTGTTATTAGTTATGAACGATGAGTGCGAAGATATGAGTTTTTTAAGAATATATTCACAGTTCATCACTTTGCATTCCTCACTTAGCAAAAACCTACTTCCAACTACTCCCGTCCTTACCATCTTTTACAACAATTCCAGCTGCGGCTAACCCGTCACGAATCTTATCGGAGGTTGTCCAGTCTTTATTTGCGCGGGCTTCTTGTCGTAGGTCGAGTACTAAATCCATTACGGGAGAAAGTTTGTCATTGCTTGCGCTTTGAACTGCTGAAATTCCCAAAACATCAACGATAAAACCGTGCATTTCCTTTTGGAGCAATGCTAAATCATACTTAGAAACGGTTGCTTTATTGTCTTTTACAGAATTGATGAACTTCACCGCTTCGAATAAGTTCGCTACTAAAATAGGTGCGTTGAAATCATCGTTCATTGCTTGATAGAACGAATCAACCAGCTGACTAACATCCATCGAAGACTTTTCTTTTGCTTCCAGTTTATCTAAAGTAGAAAGAGCATCCATCAGCTTGTTGAATCCTTTTTCTGCGGCGAGTAATGCTTCAGAAGTGAAGTCTAAAGTACTGCGATAATGCGCTTGCATCATAAAGAAACGTACGACCATTGGGTCAAATGCTTTCTCCATAAAATCATTTTCTCCAGAGAACAATTCTTCAGGTAAAATAGAGTTGCCTGTCGATTTACTCATTTTTTTTCCGTTGAGTGTCAACATGTTACCATGCATCCAATAGCGCACCGGTGACTCTCCATTGGCAGAAGTTCCTTGTGCAATTTCACATTCATGATGCGGGAATTTTAGATCCATTCCTCCTCCGTGAATGTCGAATTGTTTTCCTAAATATTTAGTACTCATTGCTGAGCATTCTAAATGCCACCCTGGAAAACCAACTCCCCAAGGAGAAGGCCATTTCATTAAATGTTCATCCGATGCATTCTTCCATAAAGCAAAATCGAGAGGTGCTCGTTTTTCATCTTGCCCGTCGAGGTCACGCGTGTTGGAAATCAAATCTTCAATCTTTCTTCCCGATAATTCTCCATAAGGATGCGACTCGTTGTATTTCTCTACATCAAAATAAACAGAACCATTCGATTCGTAAGCAAAACCATTTGCTAAAATCGCTTTCACCATCTCTATTTGCTCGATGATATGACCTGTTGCGGTCGGTTCAATGTTCGGTGGAATATTATTAAATTGATTGAGCACTTTGTGAAAATCAACGGTGTAAGATTGCACAATTTCCATTGGTTCTAACTTCTCTAGTCGTGCTTTTTTGGCAATTTTATCTTCGCCTTGGTCGGCATCGTCCACTAAATGGCCAACATCGGTTATGTTTCGCACATAGCGCACTTTGTAACCTAAAAAAGTGAGGTAACGGTAAACCACATCAAAAGAAATGAATGAACGGCAATTTCCTAGATGAACATTGCTATAAACGGTTGGTCCACAAACGTAAAGCCCAACAAAACCATCGTGTAATGGTGTAAATTTCTCTTTTTTTCCTGTGAGGGAGTTATAGATTGTTACGTTTTCTTTATGTGTGCTCATTTATATATAATTGGAGTGCTAATTTAGTCAATTTTGGAGGATTTGAAGGGTTAAAAGATTTGAAGATTGAGAATTTTAAGATTGAAGCGGTTATTTGAAAGAAAATTTTTCTCTTAAATAAGAAAGTAACGAAAATGGCCACTTATAATCGATTTGAAGACCTTAAAGCTTGGAGAGAATCTCGTTTTCTTAACAAAGAGGTGTATTTCGTCTTGTCACCTAGAACAGATAAAAATTCAGGGGTTTTAATCAATCATTTATTTAAAACTTATGGAAGTATCATGGACAACATTGCAGAAGGTTTTGAACGAGAAGGAAATAGAGAACTCCGTCAGTTTTTATCTATATCAAAAGGAAGTGCGGGAGAATTAAGGTCACAACTATATCGAGCATTGGACATTGAAATAATTAATGACCAAGAATTTCAAAGCTTGTATAAACAGACCGAATCCATTTGCCAACAACTTCATAATTTCATTCGAAATTTAAACAACACGAACGTAAGGGGAAATAAATTTAAATGAGGTTTCAAATTTCTCAATCTTCAAACCTAACAAAAGTGAATATCAATTTTCAAATCTAAAAATTCATCAACGTCCTACTTCAACTTCAACCCCAACTCATCCATTTGCTCATCATTCAAAGGAGAAGGAGCGTCAATCATTACATCTCTACCGCTATTATTCTTTGGGAAAGCAATGTAATCGCGGATAGAATCAGAACCTCCCATTGTTGCAACCAACCTGTCTAATCCGAAAGCTAACCCACCGTGAGGAGGTGCGCCGTATTCAAACGCAGATAGTAAGAATCCAAATTGTGCTTCTGCTTCTTCTTTGGAGAACCCGAGAAGGTCAAACATACGCGATTGAACTGCTCTGTCGTGAATTCTGATAGAACCACCACCTAACTCAACGCCATTCATTGCCAAATCGTAGGCATTTGCTCTTACTTTTCCGGGATCTGTATCAATTAAGTCCATATCCTCTGGTTTTGGAGAAGTAAATGGGTGGTGCATTGCATGGTATCGATTACTTTCTTCGTCCCATTCTAACAATGGAAAATCAATGACCCATAAAGGTTTGAATACGTTCGGATTTCTCAATCCTAACTCATCCCCCATGTGTAGTCGCAACTCGTTCATTTGCTTACGAACCGTATCTGTATCACCACTTAGAAGCAACAATAAATCTCCCGCTTTCGCATTCGCTGTTTTTGCCCATTCCGCCAAATCTTCTTGAGAATAGAATTTATCAACCGATGATTTAAACGTTCCATCTTCATTGCATTTCAAATAAATCAATCCTTTTGCGCCAATTTGAGGTCGTTTTACCCAGTCCACCAATTTATCCAATTGTTTTCTGGTGTATCCGGCACAATCATGCGCGTTGATAGCAAGAACCAATTCTGCATCGTCAAAAACACCGAAGTTCTTTCCTTTGGTTACTTCATTCATGTTCACAAATTCCAAAGCAAAACGAATGTCTGGTTTATCAGAACCGTATTTTTCCATTGCTTCGGCGTAAGTCATTCTTGGAAATTTAGAGTCCAACTCTACCCCTCTAACCTCTCTAAAAAGATGCTGAATCATTCCTTCAAAGGTGTTTAGGATATCTTCTTGCTCAACGAATGCCATTTCGCAGTCAATTTGTGTGAATTCGGGTTGTCTATCCGCGCGTAAATCTTCATCGCGGAAGCATTTTACGATTTGATAGTATCTATCAAAACCCGAAACCATTAACAATTGTTTGAATGTCTGCGGTGATTGCGGTAGGGCGTAAAACTGCCCTTCGTTCATTCTACTTGGCACCACAAAATCTCTAGCTCCTTCAGGAGTTGATTTTATCAAGACCGGCGTTTCCACATCTATAAATTCTTGCGAATCTAAATACTTGCGGGTTTCTAAAGCAACCTTATTTCTCAATAATAATTTTTCTCTGATTGTCGTTCTTCGTAAATCTAAATATCGGTACTGTGCACGAATCTCTTCTCCACCATCGGTTTCATTTTCTATCGTGAAAGGGGGAGTTTTTGAACCATTTAGAACCGTTACTTTTGAAACTTTAATTTCTATTTCTCCAGTTGGAATATTCTTGTTCTTACTAGAACGTTCTATGACTTTACCTTCTATTTTAAGAACGAATTCTCGACCTAATTTTCTTGCCTGCTCACAAACAGCAGCGTTATCATCCATATTGAACGCCAACTGAGTGATTCCGTATCTATCACGTAAATCGATAAAAGTCATTCCTCCGAGGTCGCGTGATTTTTGCAACCAACCAGAAAGAGTAACTGTTTGTCCTATATGAGAAGGGCGTAATTCGCCACAAGTGTGAGATCTATACATATCAATAAATTAGGAGGTAAAGATAAATGTAATTAATGAAGAATGAAGAGTTAAGAATAAAGAAATATTCGTAACCGACGGTTATTCTCCTTTTTTCAAGTATTTTAGTGTCTTAAAACAAAATTCTCTTTGAGCACAACAATTCTTCAAGTCAATGGCTTATCAAAGTCCTACAAAGATGTGAAAGCATTGGACAATTTAAGCCTAGACGTTAAACAAGGAACTGTATTTGGTTTGTTAGGACCAAATGGCAGTGGCAAAACGACAACTTTGGGTATTCTATTGGGTGTCATAAATCAAAAATCAGGAAATTACTCTTGGTTTGATAATGGCGATAAAACTGAAAACCGCAGAAAAATAGGAGCTCTTTTGGAGACCCCTAATTTCTACCCTTATCTTTCTGCAGTTAAAAATTTAGAAATTGTTACCAAAATAAAAAACATTGACAATCCACTTTCTCAAATAGAATCTGTTTTAAAAGAAGTAAATTTATTTGAGCGGAAAGACTCTAAGTTCAGAACATTCTCACTGGGAATGAAGCAGCGGTTAGCAATCGCAAGTGCATTATTAGGGAGCCCTGAAGTATTAGTCTTAGATGAGCCAACAAACGGATTAGATCCTCAGGGAATTGCTGAAATCAGAGAGTTGATCCAAAAAATTGCAAATGATAACAGAACTATTATCATTGCCTCTCACATTCTTGATGAAATAGAAAAAGTCTGTACGCATGTTGCCATACTTAAATTTGGTAAGCTTATAAAACAAGGAACAATTGGTGAAATTATAGGTGGCGAGAATTATGTGATTATAGCTTCTCGTGACATGAAAAAACTATTACAGGTTATTAATGAGGACAATGAAATGAGTGTTTTCAAAAAAACAGAAACAGAAGTGATTGTTAAGGTTGACAAAGAAACAACAACTAAAAAAGTAAATCAGTTTTTCTTCGACAAAGGGATTGTATTATCCCAATTAAAGGCCCATTCAGAAAGTTTAGAAACCCAATTTTTAGAAATTATAAAGTAATGATTCATTTATTAAAGATAGAATACAGCAAGCTGAAAAATTACTCTACGTTTTGGGTAATGCTTATTATTTATGCCGTGATGGTTCCTTTAGCCATTTTTGGAATTGCACAGGTAGAATTGCCTCCAATTTTTAATGGCTCCGACACGTTGGAGTTTCCAAAAACTTGGAACTTTGTAACGTATGTCGCTAGTATTTTTAATATGTTGTTGGGGATTTTGGTTGTTTTAATTGTTACCAATGACTTCAATTTTAGAACATTCAAACAAAACATAATTGACGGGTTAAGCAGAGGACAAGTAATCGCTTCTAAGTTTTTAGTACTATTTGTGTTAGCTTTTGTTGTAGCGCTTTATTCGATTCTTTTGGCGCTGTTTTTTGGGTTTATTTATTCGGAAGAAGTTACTTCTGTATTTGATGAATTTTATTTTGTAGGAATTTATTTCATTCAAACATTAGGGTATTTTACACTCGCTTTTCTTTTATCTATTTTGCTAAAAAAACCTGCTTTATCCATTGTGATTTACGCTGTTTTATTTGTGTTTAAATTCATTTTTATTCTTGCACTAGGAGCTACCGCTTCTCAATTTGTTCCGATGAACGTCTTTGCAGACCTAACTCCATTTCCTATTTTCCAGGAGCAATTGGCAATGTTAAAGTCCACCGAGAGAGAGCAGTTTGACCTTATCATATCACAACCTATTAGAACGGCCGTAGCTGTTGGTTATATCATTGTGTTTTTGGTTCTTTCTAAACTGATTTTAAGTAAAAGAGATTTGTAAAACGTATTCTCATAAAACAAAAAAAGCTCTCAGGTAATTGAGAGCTTTTTTTGTTTGGAAGCATTGCTACTTCTAGTTTTATTTATCCTGAACACATTTCACAGTCATCTCCATTGTCGATTGAGCACTGTTCCGCTTCTTCCGCTTCAACTAAAGACTTTGCTGTTGGTTCTTGTATTGCAGACTTGTCAATTGTAAACTTAATTGCATCTGTAGCAGCTTTCGTTCTTAAGTAATACATTCCTGTTTTTAACCCTTTCTCCCATCCATAGAAATGCATAGAAGTTAGTTTACCAAAGTTTGCATTCTGCATAAAGATATTCAATGATTGAGATTGGCAAATAAATGCACCTCTATCTGCAGCTTGATCAATAATTGCTTTTTGAGAAATCTCCCAAGCTGTTTTGTATAGGTCTTTAATTCTTTGTGGAATAACAGCGATGTCTTGAATAGAACCGTTGTCTGCCATAATTTGTTGACGTACTTCGTGGTTCCACAAGTTCTCTTTTACCAAGTCTTTTAATAAATGCTTGTTGACAATAATGAATTCTCCCGAAAGAACCCTTCTTGTATAAACATTCGATGTATATGGTTCGAAACACTCGTTGTTTCCTAATATTTGCGCTGTAGAAGCAGTTGGCATAGGAGCTAATAACAATGAGTTTCTTACACCATGCTCTTTCACTTCTTCTTTCAACACATCCCATTCCCATCTATTAGAAGGAGTAACCCCCCACATATCGAATTGGAAAACACCTTTAGAAGTTGGAGAACCTTCAAACGTTTCGTAAGGTCCTTCTACTTTTGCTAAATCTTTTGATGCAGTCATAGAAGCATAATACATTGTTTCAAATATATCTCTGTTCAATGCTCTTGCATCTTCACTTTCAAAAGGCATTCCTAATAGAATGAATGTATCAGCTAAACCTTGAACACCTAATCCGATAGGACGATGACGCATATTAGAATTTCTTGCTTCTTCTACAGGGTAGAAGTTACCATCGATTATTCTATTCAAGTTTATCGTTGCTTGATACGTCACTTCAAATAACTTATCAAAATCAAATTTCTTGTCTGCAGTAATGTACTTCGGCAATGCTAAAGAAGCCAAGTTACAAACAGCAACCTCATCTGGAGCAGTGTACTCAATAATTTCTGTACATAAGTTAGAAGACTTAATTACTCCTAGATTTTGCTGATTAGATTTTGCATTTGCAGCATCTTTGTACATCATATAAGGCGTACCTGTCTCGATTTGAGATTCTAAGATCTTAAACCATAAGTCTTGCGCTTTAATCGTCTTACTACCTTTTCCTTCCGCTTCGTATTTAGTATATAACGCTTCAAATTCTTCACTGTGTGTATCAGAAAGGCCTGGACACTCGTGAGGACACATTAAAGTCCATTCTCCGTTTTCTTTCACACGTTTCATGAATAAATCTGGAATCCAAAGTGCGTAGAATAAATCTCTTGCTCTTTGTTCTTCTTTTCCGTGATTCTTTTTCAAGTCAAGAAAATCAAACACATCAGCATGCCAAGGTTCAATATACATTGCGAAAGAACCCTTACGTTTTCCTCCCCCTTGATCTACATATCTAGCAGTGTCATTAAAGACACGCAACATTGGGACGATCCCATTTGATTCTCCATTTGTTCCTTTAATATAGGTTCCTTTTGCACGAATATCGTGTAAAGCCAAACCAATTCCACCAGCTGATTGAGAAATTTGCGCACATGATTTCAACGTATCATAAATTCCCTCGATGCTATCTTCTTTCATTGTTAACAAGAAACAAGATGACATTTGCGGTTTTGGTGTTCCAGAATTAAATAATGTTGGAGTAGCATGTGTAAACCAACCTTCTGACATTAAATTATATGTCTTAATTGCAGCATCAACATCGTTTTTATGAATACCTATAGAAACACGCATCAACATTTGCTGAGGTCTTTCAACGATGATATTATTCAACTTCAAAAGGTACGAACGCGTCAATGTTTTAAAACCAAAATAATCGTACTTAAAATCTCTGTCGTAAATAATACTAGAATCTAATTTTTCTTTGTTCTCTTGAATAACGTTGTAAACTTCTTCTGATAATAACGATGCATTCTCTCCTGTTTTAGGATCAATGTACGTGTACAAATCAGTCATCACATCAGAAAAAACCTTCTTTGTTTCTTTGTGCATGTTGGACACCGAAATTCTCGATGCAAGCAATGCATAATCTGGGTGTTCAATTGTTTTTGCTGCGGCAACTTCTGCTGCGAGGTTATCTAATTGAGTAGTTGTTACTCCATCAAACAAACCCTCAATCACTTTCATTGCAACCGCTTCTGGCGATACTAATGGGTCTAGTCCGTAACACATCTTTACGATGCGCGCTGTAATTTTATCGAACTTTACAGCCTCGTTTCTTCCGTCTCTCTTTGTAACATACATGGGCGCTTGGTTGTTTTTTGGTTTTATTATAATTTTATTAAAAGTCTTCGTTCATTGTAAAGCTTGTATTACCATCGTTATTTAAAACGCCTGCCTTTTGGTATTCACCCACTCTTTTTTCAAAGAAATTTGTTTTTCCTTGAAGATTTATCATATCCATGAAATCAAATGGATTTGTTGCATTGTAAACTTTTTCATTTCCAAGTTCTGTTAACAATCTATCAGCAACAAATTCAATGTATTGTGACATTAAATCAGAATTCATTCCTATTAATCTAACAGGTAATGATTCTAATATAAATTCTTTCTCAATATCAACTGCTAGTGTAATTATTTCTTTTACTTTTTCTTTTGACAGTTTATTAACGAGGTGATCGTTGTAAAGTAACACTGCAAATTCCATGTGCATTCCTTCATCACGAGAAATTAACTCGTTAGAGAATGTTAAACCTGGCATTAAGCCTCTTTTCTTCAACCAGAAAATTGAGCAAAAAGAACCTGAGAAGAAAATCCCTTCCACTGCTGCAAAAGCAACTAATCTTTCTGCAAAGCTTCCATTATCAATCCAATTCAATGCCCATTCAGCTTTCTTTTTTACCGGAGGAAATGTTTCGAGTGCATTGAATAAATAATCTTTTCGTTTATCGTCTTTGATATAAGTATCAATCAATAATGAATACGTTTCTGAATGAATGTTTTCCATCATTATTTGAAAACCGTAGAAGAATTTAGCTTCTGTATATTGAACCTCTTTTACAAAGTTTTCTGCCAAGTTTTCATTAACGATACCATCAGAAGCGGCAAAAAATGCTAGAATGTGTTCAATAAAGAAACGTTCATCATCTGTCAGTTTTTCTGCCCAATCATAAATATCTTGAGAAAGATCTAGTTCTTCCGCAGTCCAAATTGATGCTTGTTGAGTTTTATACGCTTTCCAAATATCATCGTGTTCGATTGGAAACAATACAAATCTGTTTTCGTTTTCTTTTAAAATCGGTTCTTCTTGTTCCATTTTTCTTAACATTTAGCGAATATATTCCTATACAAAAAAGTCGTTTTTTTGCTTTTTTACTCCAAAAAAGTGTTGTTTCCTCTCTTTAAAATTCTTAGCAGGTAATGCGTTTGATTTCCGCTTAAGGGGCATACAAAAATTGCTAAAATTCTTGCATTTACCAACTAAAGAAATTCACAATTTATCGATGTTATTAACATTTACCCATTCAACCCCTTTGCACTTCGACCTTTGTCAGTTTATCAACATTTGACAGAAAGATATTCACAGTCAAATGCTTTGTTTTTGTCGATAAAATTATCAATTTGGTCTTACGCCTTTAACATCAAGTGTTTAAATTTGGTTCTATAAAAATAACACAGATTTAAGTCAAAGTCAAGAGTGTTTTTTTATTGTTGTAAACATCAATTTGTGGATAGAAGTCTGAAGTGTTGTCCCACAAGCATTTCCAAAAACAAAAATCAATTAAACGGTTTAGTTTTTTCTCAATTTTATTTATTGTAACTTTATTTCAATGAAACTAATTAATGATTTACTGCACTTGGTTTATCCTAATCAATGTTTGGTGTGTGAAAAAGAATTGGCAGTCTCAGAAAAACAGATTTGTGTGTTTTGTAATGATGCGATTTCCTTAACTAATTTTCACTTGCTTACGGAAGAAAGCTCAATGGATAAATTATTTTGGGGTAGAATTAAAATTCAAAAAACGTATGCTCATTTTTTCTTTGAAAAGAACAAGGCTTCTCAAAACATTCTGTTCTCTATTAAGTATAAAGACAATCCATCACTGGCTACTTATTTTGGGAGGGAATTGGGAGAAAACCTAACTAAAATCGAAGAGCTTAAGTCTGTTGATGTTGTTTTTCCTGTTCCGCTACATCCTAAGAAAAAATTTATTCGTGGTTACAATCAAAGTGATGCTCTCGCAAAAGGAATTTGTGAAACCTTTGAAAGAAAGCTGGATGTTAAGTCGGTGATTAGAACCAAGCATTCTGAAACTCAAACAAAAAAATCGCGGTTTCAACGTTGGGACAATGTGAGTGAAATTTTTAAAATCAGCTCTTCAATATCTTCTTATAAACATGCGGTGATTGTGGACGATGTGATTACAACTGGTTCAACTATTGAAGCAATGACCAATGCAATTCGTAAGGTTCACCCTGATGTTTTAATAAGTGTTGTTACTTTAGCGATTGCGAAGTGATGTTTTTTATGGAATAATGTAAGTTGATAGGTGTTAGAGTTATGAAGAGTAGAAAATCAATGCTTGTGGTGGGGGCGGGACTGGCTGGATCTTGTGTTGCCTTACAACTTCAAAAAAGAGGTTGTGATGTTAGTCTTGTTGATAATCAAACTAACTATAGTTCAAAGGTTGCGGTGGGTATGATAAACCCTTTGGTTTTTAGGAGGATGACTAAGAGTTGGCGAGTAGATGACTTTCTTCCTTATCTTAAAAAATTCTACAAAAACATAGAAGCAGAAACTGGTTCTTCCTTTTTTCACTCAGTTCCTATTCGTCGTTTATTTTCTTCTGAGCAAGAGCGAGACTTTTGGTTAAAGAAAGAAAAACGAGAAGATTTTCACGCATATATGACCCCCATTGATCAAAGTGATTATGATTATTCTTTAGGAAAGAATCCTTTTGGTTCAGGAAGAGTGAAAGAAACATTTTTTATTGATGTTGATCCGTTTTTTTTAATGACATTAGAATTGTTCTCTAAAAAAGGAATTATTCTTAATGAAGAATTTGATTTTTCTCAATTAAAGGAGACAAGCTATAAAGGAGTTTCATATGATGAAGTAATTTTCTGTCAAGGATACCTCAATTATCAAAACCCTTTCTTCAAAGATTTGCCCATTGACCCGACGAAGGGTCAGGTGTTAACAATTCACTCTGAGCAACTTCCGGAAGACGTCTCATTGAATAGAAAGTGTTTCATTCTTCCAAAAGGAAATCAAAAATTTAAAGTTGGTTCAACTTATGAGTGGCACGATACCTCCACTAACATTACCGAAGAATCTAAACTACACATTCTAGAAAATCTATCTTTCATCATTGATGAAGAGGTGAAAGTTGTTGAACAAGTTGCCGGAGTGCGCCCAACAGTAAAGGACAGGAGGCCAACCATTGGAACACATCCTCAGCATTCTCATTATCATATTTTTAATGGTTTAGGAGCTAAAGGATACATGCTCGCTCCATTACTTTCTGAAGAATTTGTTGATTATTTACTCGAAGGAAAAGAACTAGATAAAGAAGTCAACATAAGTCGCTTTCAAAGCAAAGAATAAAACGTATCTTTGTTTTAAATTAAAAACACACAAATTATGTATCCACCAGAATTAGTTCAACCAATGAAAGAAGATTTAACGGAAGTTGGTTTTAACCAATTGACAAGTGCTTCTGAGGTTGATGAAATAATAGAAAATAGCGGAGACAGCCTTTTGATGGTTGTGAATTCAGTATGTGGTTGTGCGGCAGGAAACATGCGTCCAGGGGTGAAAACATCTCTGACAAATGATAAAAAACCTACAACACTTGCAACTGTTTTTGCTGGGGTAGATGCTGAGGCAACAAAACAAGCTCGAAATTATTTCTTGCCTTATCCTCCATCATCTCCCTCTATAGCATTGTTTAAAGATGGGAAGTTGGTTCACTTCTTAGAAAGACACCACATTGAAGGTGCAACCGCTGAAATGATTGCTGAGAATTTGGCAGAAGCCTATAATCAGTACTGTTAATTCATTTAAGTCCTATCGTCTTGGTAGGACTTTTTTATTGCTTTTAAAATAAGAGACTTTGTTATTAATTCTTGCGTGTAGGTTCAGTATATATTATCCTTTGTTAACCTTTTAAAAATCAAAGTCATCAATTTCTGAATTGTCAATCAAATCTATATTATGTGATTTATGCTTAACTGTTTGTTGCGCTACTTTAAAATACCTAATTATTTGAATAATCGTAATAATAAGTCCGAAGAAAGAAAATCCCGCGTAGTAGATTTCCACTAAAAACAAAAGTGTAGTTAGAATAAACACTGATCCACCGATGTAGTAGGCCTAAACCTGATTCTTTCCAAAAAAAAATGCTACAATTCCATAAACAGCTACAATTCCTATTTCAAAACCCATTCTTATATAGAAATCAGGTCCCAAATAGGCTAGAGAAATCTTTGAAATAGAGTAAATGGTTATTATCATCGCTAAAAACGCAAACCCGAAAATTATCCAAAACAAAGAACAGAACAATTGGGTTCCCGAAAGAAAACCGGAGTTGAACAGATTTTAATTCTTCATCCTCGAAAATAAAACCCTTTTTAAACTCTTTAGGAGAAGCCACTTTGTGTACAAGCCTACTTTTGTAATACATTTTTACATTCGTGTAACCCGATTCCCAAATTAAAAAATATGCTTGTTTGAATCTTTAATTGAGGTGTGCTTTTTTGAATAGCTTGCCATCAGTTAATTATAAATTTATCATTACTTAATATTTCATTTTTCTCATTTAAAATCTGGATAAAATATACCCCTTTCTCTAAATAAAACTTTTGAACGAGTTTAATTTTTCGTTCTCTAACCGTTCTTCCTGTCACATCTATTAACCGAACATTCAATTTTTCTTGGAGTGTATTTAATTTAATATTTACTTCTCCCGATGACGGGTTGGGGTAAATATTAATGAAATCATTATCTAACTCAATTCCTCCAAGAGTAACAGAGTCATTAATTTCAATGTTGGCTAAGTGTTCAAACCAAGTATAACCAACCACCTTTATTCCATTTAACCAAGGGTAGGTTCCGTCAGTAAAACGCTCAATATACCCTGGAGTTAAAGAAGGGTTGTACGCTATGCCTTCTATCCAAGAAAAATACGGGTCTTTTAATGCTGCTGTGTGCGTACCTGCATAATTTTGTAAATAGTCGTGCATATTATTTCCGTCAGTATTTCTAGATTTTAGCAATAAAACGATTTCAGTTGGTCCCCCTTCCACATAAGCTAACCATTGAAGTCGTTGAATCGTCCAGTTAAAGAAATTGCCGTTTGAGGAAGATGGTGTTGTTCTATAATATGTCAATAAAACATGATCACAATTGTTTCTCACTTGTATCATTTCTGCTTGAGAAGAGTTGGTGATGATTGCCCCTGTACTTCCAGATCCTCCAATATATGCTTCACAGACTAAACTGTCAATTCCATTACTCGCAGTAGTTGTTTCGCAAATGTTTTTAATCGTCGACAATTGTGAAATATAGGACGCAAAATCAAGACAAGAGCCATTGGTTCCAGCATTGTAAAATTCACATTCATAGGTAATCATATCGAATTTTTCAGAAGCGAGAACTCCTACGCATTCATTATAATCTTTTATTTTCTGAGCCGTTGCGCTAGACCCTACGTTTCCACTTATATATTGAATCCCATAAGTTGTGTGTGCTTTATTTATAAAACTTTGCAAAGCAATCATGTCCGCTGTAAAAGGAGAGCAAGAACTGGTCAATATTTGAAACATATTCGTACAAATCAAATAGTTGAAATCATGTGTTTGTGCGTAACTTAACAAAGAGTCTTCTGCTTGTGTATTACCTAAAACATTCGCTTTAAATCCAGTCACCCACAAACCCTTAAAATCTTGTGTGTGCACTGGTTGTGCAATTGATTTTGAACAAAAAAGGAGTGTAATTATGAAGAGTAGTGTGATGGTTTTAGTCATATATTTTAGGTTTATTTATTAATGAAATAATTTTCTCATCCATCGGTTTCACCTTGCTTTTGAACTTTTTGAGCAGGTTTCCATTCTCATCTACCAAGTACTTATTAAAGTTCCATTTAACTTTGCTCCGCTTTACTCCATTCAGACTTTTTGAGGTAAGCCACTGATATATTGGGTGTTGATTTTTTCCTTTTACATCTATTTTGGATGCCATTAAGAAATCAACTCCATAATTTTTCCTGCAGAAAGAAGCTATTTCTTTATCTGTTCCTTTTTCTTGCTTCAAAAACTGATTGCAAGGAAAACCAATAACAACAACCTTTTCACTGTATATTTTATGCAGCTCTTGTAGCTGGTCGTATTGAGGGGTGTAAACACATTTTGAAGCGACATTTACGAACAAAATTTTCTTACCTTCAAATTCTCTAAGTTCAACGGTGTATCCATTTATATCTAGAAAAGAGTAATCGTGAATTAACAATGGTTGCGAGTTAGAAAAAGTTGCCATTAGGCTGAAAATGATTATTAATAAGTAATTATTCATAGGGGAAAGGTAGTGATTTATTCTTTCTGTGAAAAACCTATCTTCTTTCTGGATTGTTGCTGTTTATTCTGCGTGTCCTTTTTTAAGAGGTAATTACTGTGCTTGCCACGTTTGTCTTTTTCTAAGGTCGCAATTTGCGACCTTAGAAAAAGGTGTTCTTCATTTGTTAATTCAAACATAAAATCAGGTGGGAATCTGCTAATATTTCTGCGGACCGCCTCTTTTAGCCGTTTTGTTTCCGTTTCATACAGTTCAGCCAAATCGAAATCAAGCATCACTTTCATTCCTCTTATTTCATAAATTCTTTGTTGGATGGTTTGTAACTCCATTTTTAATAGTGTGTTGGTTAATTCTTATTTAAGTTAAGAAAAATTATTCGAGGTACAAATAAGGTACAAACTTGACCTAAAAAAGCAGTTTTGGGATATTAAAGCACTTGCTAAAAACTATAACTGTTAGTTTTTCAGCCTGTTACACAAACCCATGTCTCTGTTACTTTCCAATACAAAACTTGCTAAAAATATTTCCCAAAAGATCATCGGTTGAGATATCTCCTGTAATAGTCCCTAATTCATACATCGCCTGGCGAATGTCCATAGCAATAAAGTCGCCTGTGACTCCTGTTTCAAGTCCTTCTTTGGTTTTTTCTAAAGCAGAAATTGTCTTTACCAAAGCGTTGTAATGCCTAGCGTTTGATACAATTGTGTCGTCGGAATTCAACGCTTCCACATTGATTATTTGAAGCAAGTACTTCTTTAATTTTTCTAAACTTTCTTTCTTTTTAGCAGAAATAAAAACCGTCTCAATATCTGAATTTTCGAATTCTGCTAAAGTTGCATCTTCGATTAAATCTGACTTATTCGCGACGATTATTTGCGAAATTGCGTCAGGAAACTGCTTCAAATCTTCTTTTACCTCCTCTAAACTGATTGTAGAAACATCAAAAAGATAGATGTAAACAGAAGAAATATCAACTTGCTTCAGTGCGCGCTCCACTCCTACCCTCTCAATCTCGTCTTTGGTTTCTCTCAGTCCTGCGGTATCAACAAAGCGAAAATCAATGCCGTCAATCACAATCCTTTCCTCTATCGTATCTCTTGTTGTACCAGCAATATCAGAAACGATCGCTCTTTCTTCGTTGAGCAAAGCATTAAGCAACGTTGATTTTCCCGCATTAGGTCTACCGACAATCGCAATAGGCACTCCGTTTTTTATCGCGTTTCCTAACTCGAATGATTTTGCTAGTTTTTGGATGTAGGCAAGAACGCTCGTTACCAATTCGTTCAGCTCCGTTCTATCCGCAAATTCTACATCTTCTTCTGCAAAATCGAGCTCTAATTCTACCAAAGAGGCAAAATTGATGAGTTTTTCGCGTAAATCTTTCAATTCTGAGCTAAAACCACCTCTCATTTGCTTCATCGCAATGTTGTGAGCACTTTTCGACTGGGAAGCAATTAAATCTGCCACTGCTTCAGCTTGAGAGAGGTCCATTTTTCCGTTGAGAAATGCTCTTTGCGTAAATTCTCCCGGGTTGGCTAATCGACAACCATTTTCTAAAATCAATGCTAAAATTTTCTGCAGAATAAAAGAGGAACCGTGACAAGAAACCTCCACACTTTCTTCTCCCGTAAAGCTTTTTCCTTGCTCAAAAACGGTGACCAGCACCTCATCTATCAATTCTCCCGACTTATCCTTAATTGTTCCGAAATGAGTGGTATGAGAAGTTGCTCCAACCAAGTTTTTAGAAAAAACCTTGGAAATGATTTTCAAAGAATCACTCCCAGAAAGACGAATCATTCCGATAGCACCAATACCATTGGGTGTGGCAAGCGCACAAATTGTATCTTGATTAAACATGGGGTAAAAGTAGGGTTTTTCTTTCGAGTTTTAGATTGTTGGAGCTTTCGAGCATTGGATTCTTCTAACGCTCGAAAGCTCCAACACTCCAATGCTCTATTATCCCCTTCTCCGTTCTTCAAAAAAATCTTTCATTAACTGAGAGCATTGATTCTCGAGAATTCCACAAACAACCTCTGTTTTAGGATGATAAACCCCTTTATGACGACTTGCTCCTCGTTTTTCGTCACTTGCACCAAAAACAATCTTATCAATTTGCGACCAATAAAGAGCACCACCGCACATTGTGCAGGGTTCTAACGTTACATAAAGCGTGCAATCTTTTAAATATTTTCCTCCTAAGAATTCTGCCGAAGAAGTAATTGCTTGCATTTCTGCATGAGCTGTTACATCGTTTAGTCGTTCTGTTAAATTGTGAGAACGCGCAATAATTTGATCCTTTGAAACAACAACCGCACCCACAGGGATTTCTCCAGCCTCATAGGCTTTTTTTGCTTCTTCCAAAGCCTGTTTCATGAAATATTCATCGTTGAAAGGGGTGATCATACTTTTAGTTTTGGTGAAGATACGGTTTTGTGTTTATATTGAACGCTGAGGCTCTCGAAGTGTCAATATAAACACAAAAAATAACTATATTTACCTTGTGGAAAACGAAATCAAAAACTTAGTCAAGGGCGACACCATTCGCATCGTTGCTCCGGCAAAATCAATTGATGAAGGGTCGGTTCTATTTGCGAAGAAGTTACTAGAAGAGAAGGGTTTTATTGTGCAAATTTCTGAGCATTGTTTAGGAGAACATCACTACTACTCAGGAACGGAAGCAGAAAGGTTGCAAGATTTTCAAAATGCGGTTGATGACGAAAACGTTAATGCAATTATTTGTGTTAGAGGTGGTTATGGGTGTGTTCAGTTAGTTGACAAGATTCAATGGGCATCATTTCTTCGTCACCCAAAATGGGTTTTAGGGTTTAGTGATGTGACTGTTTTTCACCAAAGAATTCAGAAAATGGGATTGCAAAGTATTCATTCTACCATGCCACTTAATTTTGAACAAAACAGCAAAGAATCAATTGACACAATGATTGCTGCGCTACAAGGTAAAGATTATGAAATTAATATTGCACGTGATTCTCATAACAAGCGAGGAGAATGCACGGGTGAACTTGTAGGAGGTAATCTTTCTATCATATACAGTCTTTTAGGAACCAATGATCAAATTGACTATTCTGATAAAATATTGTTCGTCGAAGACCTTGCTGAACAGCTTTATTCCGTTGACAGAATGTTTTATGCACTTAATAAAGCCGGTGTTTTAGACCAAATTAACGGTTTAATTATTGGAGGGATGACCGATTTGAAAGACACTGCAATTCCAATAGGTTCTTCTTACCAAGAAATCATTCTGTCACACCTTGAATACAAAAATATTCCTGTTTGTTTTAATTTCCCCGCGGGGCACATTGATGATAATCGAGCATTAATATTTGGGAGGAAATCCTCTTTAGAAGTTTCTAAAAACGGCGTTATTTTGAATCATTCTAAACAATGATTTTATTTGAAAGTTTTTTACCTTTCTCACGTACTAATTCTCGATTACTTATACATTTGTAACTAAACAAATTCATAATAAAAATGAGCGGATTACTATCTTCTTCAATTGCTAGAAAATTTGCAATGGCACTTTCTGCCCTGTTTCTAGTCTTTTTCCTTTTAATGCACGTTTCTATCAACCTTTTGTCGGTTTTTAGTGAGGATGCATTCAATACAGCTTCCCATTTCATGGGAACAAATCCTTTGATACAGTTTGTCATGCAACCTGTTTTGATGTTTGGGGTTTTATTTCATTTCATTTTAGGATTCATTCTTGAAATTAGAAACCGAAAAGCACAGGTAGTAAAATATGCTCAAAACAACGGTGCTGCTAATTCCACATGGATGAGTCGTAACATGATTTATTCTGGATTAGTTATTCTACTTTTCTTAGCGGTTCACTTTGTTGATTTTTGGTTCCCAGAGATGAATTACAAATACATTCAAGGAAACCCTGAAGACCCAACAAGATATTACCACGAGTTGGTTGAACATTTTCAAAACCCAATAAAAGTTGGAATTTATGTCTTGGCATTTATCTTTTTAGCGTTGCATTTATTACACGGTTTTCAATCTGCTTTTCAATCGATGGGTGCTAACAATAGAAAATACACACCTGGTATAAAAAAATTCACAATGGGTTACGCAATTGTCGTTCCTGCTGTGTTCATATTCATTGTCCTTTTTCATTTTTTAAATCATTAATTTATCATGGCTACATTAGATTCTAAAGTTCCAAAAGGTCCTATTAAAGATAAATGGACAACGTATAAAGATAAAATTGACTTAGTTAATCCGGCAAACAAGCGTAATATCGACATCATTGTTGTTGGTACAGGTTTGGCTGGAGGTTCTGCTTGTGCTACATTAGCCGAGCAAGGTTACAACGTGAAAGCATTTGCTTATCAAGATTCTCCACGTAGAGCGCATTCAATTGCTGCTCAAGGAGGAATCAATGCAGCAAAAAATTACATGGGAGATGGTGATTCTAACTACCGTTTATTCTATGACACCGTAAAAGGTGGTGATTACCGTTCAAGAGAAGCAAACGTTTATCGTTTAGCCGAAGTTTCTGGAAACATCATTGATCAATGCGTTGCGCAAGGAGTTCCTTTTGCGCGTGATTATGGTGGGTTGTTAGACAACCGTTCTTTTGGTGGTGTATTGGTTTCAAGAACTTTCTATGCAAAAGGTCAAACAGGTCAACAATTATTATTGGGTGCATATTCTGCAATGAATAGGCAAATTGCTCGTGGAAAAATCAAAATGTACAACAGACATGAAATGTTAGATGTTGTTAAGGTTGATGGAAAAGCAAGAGGTATTATTGCTCGTAACTTGATTACTGGAGAAATTGAACGTCATTCTGCACATGCTGTTGTTATTGCTTCAGGAGGTTATGGAAATGTTTATTTCTTATCTACGAACGCAATGGGTTCTAACGCTACAGCAGCATGGAAGATTCATAAAAAAGGTGCTTACTTTGCAAACCCTTGTTACACGCAGATTCACCCAACTTGTATTCCAAGAAGTGGGGACTATCAATCAAAATTAACATTGATGTCAGAATCTTTGCGTAATGATGGTCGTATATGGGTGCCTAAAAACATGGATGATGTCATGGCAATTCGTGAGGGAAGAAAAAAACCAACAGAATTGACAGATGACGAGAGAGATTATTACTTAGAAAGAAGATACCCTGCATTTGGTAACCTTGTTCCACGTGATGTTGCCTCTAGAGCAGCGAAAGAAAGGTGTGATGCAGGTTACGGAGTTAATGCAACAGGAGAAGCTGTTTACTTAGATTTTAAGTCGGCAATTAACCGTTACGGAACTGAGCAAGCATTATTGCATGGAGACAACAATCCTTCTGCAACTAAAATTATTGAATTAGGAGAACAGGTTATCGAAGCAAAATATGGTAACTTATTTCAAATGTATGAGAAAATCGTAGATGAGAACCCATACAAAACACCAATGATGATTTACCCAGCGACTCACTACACAATGGGTGGTGTTTGGGTGGATTATAACTTAATGACAACTGTTGATGGGTTATATTGCATCGGTGAAGCCAACTTCTCTGATCACGGGGCAAATAGATTAGGTGCTTCTGCCTTAATGCAAGGTTTAGCAGACGGATACTTCGTATTGCCTTATACAATTGGTGCTTATTTATCCAATGAAATTCGTACTGGAGAAATTTCAACTGAAACGAAAGAGTTTGATGAGGTAGAAAAAGAAGTTAAAGATCGTTTAGCTTTCTTTATTAATAACAAGGGAACAAAATCTGTTGACCATTTCCACAAAAGACTTGGAAAAGTCATGT
>DQTF01000259.1 GCA_015662935.1 Crocinitomicaceae bacterium
AAATTACACATGATTTATTCTTCAATTGGCGAGTACAATAAATCATCAGCTTATGGTGATACTTTATTAAGCCAATATACTACCTATGAGAATAGACCATTGATTTTAGAAAGCATGGCAGTTAATTATGACATGTTTATTATTCCAAGAGATACAAATTTAGTACGAACGTATTACCAAATGTTATTGAAAGAAGATGAGAAGATGCCTAAGGAGAAAAAAGAAGGTATCCTTTTTAAATTGAACAACTTAAGTTTGACAATGGAAGAGTTAATTTTGAAAGTAAATGAGTGATTTTTTGTGTGAGACCATAACTTTGATGTTAACATTGTGTTAAAAATAATGGAGTTCTAAAATCTTGCATTATATTTGCTTTAACAAGTTTAAAAAACAACTAAAATTTATAAAAATGAAAAAGGTATTATTCTCTTTGGTAATGGTTTTTGCAGTAGGAACTGTAACAAACACAGTAGTAGCACAAGAAGTTGCAGCGGCAGCAGTTCAAACAGACGGTGCTCAATTGAAATTTGAAAAAGAAGTTCACGATTACGGAACAATTGAAAACGGTGCAAACGGACAGTGTACGTTTAAATTTACAAACACAGGAAATGCTCCATTAATTATTTCAAATGCAAAAGGATCTTGTGGATGTACTGTTCCGTCTTGGCCAAAAGAACCAATTGCTCCAGGAGCAACAGCTGAGATTACAGTAAAGTATGACACAAAAAGAGCAGGTGCAATTAACAAGTCTGTTACAATTACGTCTAACGCAACTAATTCTCCAACGAAAGTAATCAGAATTAAAGGTAACGTGAAAGCAAAGCCAACATCAGGAGCGCCAGTAAACAACGCAGGAGCACCAGTGAATAGATAAGATATATGAGAGAGAGTTTAGAGAAAGATATACAAGTAGGAGAATCTAATTCTACTTCTGTAGTTAACTCTAACAACTTACACTCAATATTAAAGAAGCTATATTTCGCGATCATATTTATAGCATTTAATTCCGCCTTTGGCTTTGGCCAGATGGCGGAATTTTCAGTTGATAAGGCTACTTATAAGTTCCCAAATACTGCTGAAGGTAAGTTACTTGAACATTATTACACGATAGAAAATAAAGGAGACGCACCATTGATCCTTTCGGATTATAAAGTTTCTTGTTCTTGCACAAAATTAGAATTACCCAAACATCCTATTCTCCCAGGAGAAAGCTATCAGCTAAAATTAACCTTCGACACAGAGGGGAAGTACTATTTCCAAGATAGAATCATTTACTTGACGGCAAACACAAAGAAAGGAAAGCACAAATTGAGAATGAAAGTGAATGTCATTCCTTCCAAGGTTCATGATAATTAGTTTCTTTCTTAAAAGCGAATTCTACCGATCCTAAGTCAATTAAATCATTGATCCCTTCTCTCACAATTACAAAATAATAACCGTCTGTCGAGAGTTTCCATATGCAGAGAAATAACCCAACGCATCATTGTTCCAGACACTAATCGGATTCGATGGAGCAGCTGTTGCTTGTCCACTTCCTGCGATTGATTGAATTTCGGAGTAATAATCAAATATTTTCTCGTCAATTGATTGTAATTCTAAATCGATGGTGTCACCAATACTAAATAATGTATCGATGAATAATGGACGTGTTACCGGATTGCCATCAGATAATCTATCGTCACCCATTATGAAGTCCGTTACTTTATTCCTTTCTCTGCCATTCTTACTTAGAATTGCTAGGTAGAAGTTAGGGACACCTGCAGGGTCATCGTAAATTTCGTTCACAAAATACCCTTCTCCAAATCCAAAAAAACCAGGAGAGAATTCATAGGTTATTGGACTTAACGGAACAATGTTCGGTAAAAGAGAAGTTGCAGTGTAGGTTGTTCCATCGTATAGAACAGTCATTTTATACGTAGTGTTAAATGCAGGTACGTAGGCTGTAAGTTCATATTCTCCATTACCAATACTGACAAGAGGTGTCGCAATTCCATTTCCATCAATGATGTTTACAATGGCACCGTTTAATGTAGAAGGTGTGCTTGGTTCAAAGTAACTTGTTGTCAATGATAACTTGAGCAATACTGTGCTATCTTCAGCAGTGTAATTTGCCTCGATTACGACTTTTGGGTTTGCATCATTCAAATCGACGTCTATGACTTTTTGACAAGATGCAACAATGATAATTGCAGAAAGGAGTGAAAATAAAATTTTCATGTTATTTTAATTTAAAATTGTAAGTGATGGAAGGAATTAGCTTAAATAAGGTCGTTTGGACGGCTTGCGTATTGTTTGGGTTATCAGGATCTTCTTCAAAAGTAATTGTATAGGCATTTTCTCTTGCGTATAAATTGTAGATAGAAATATTGAGGTTGTGCTCAAACTTTTTTCTGTCTTTCATGTACCATGTTAATCCTAAATCCATTCTGTGATAATTAGGCATTCGATACCCATTTCTTTCTGTGTAATAAGGGATGAAAGTTCCATTGATTTCATATTTTCCTGATGGAAAAGTTATAGCATCTCCAGTGTAATAAATCCAAGTAGAAGAGAGTGCTAATGCTTTATTAATGCGATACATTAAAACAACCGATATATCATGTATTCTGTCTTGTCTTGCAGAGAATTCTTTGCCGTTGTTAATTTTTTCAAAGGTTCTCAAAGATCTAGCTAATGTATAACTGATCCAACCAGTTAATTTCCCTTTCTTTTTCTCTAGTAATAACTCAAAACCATAAGCACGACCTTTTCCGTAAACTAATTCTCCTTCTACCTGATCGTTTAGAATTAATTCTGCTCCATTTCTGTAATCAATCTGATTTGCGAGTGATTTGTAATAGATCTCACCTGAAATTCGGTAAGTATTCTTTACGAAATTCTGATAATAACCCAACGCAACTTGATCCCCAATTTGAGGTTTTACATTGCTCGAACTTGGCACCCAATTATCCGTTGGACTTGAAGAGGTAGAGTTAGAAAGTTGGTGTAAATATTGAAAGTTTCTGTTGTAGCTGACTTTGACAGAATTTTTCTCTGAGAGAATATAACTTGCAGAAAGTCGAGGTTCTAAACCCTGGTAATATTTGATACTTTCCCATTTTTGGTAGTTTTTAGCTCCGATTTCGTTTCCTTTCTCATCAAATTGGTAGTCGGTACCAAGTCCCATGTAATTGAATCCCGAATAGCGAAGTCCATACATCACATTCAAGCGCGTCCCAATTTTCATTTCATTCTGAATATATGCCCCAAGTTCTAACGCATATCGAGATTTTAGAATAATCTCGTTAAAGGTTTCATTATTCCCAGTCAATGCTCCAGGTTTGAATGTATGATGTATTACATTTAAACCAAATTTCAACGTGTTGTTATTGTTTAAGTAATAGGTGAAATCTTGTTTCAAATTCCAATCTTGAATGGAAGAACGCAGTCCAAAAGCATCGTTTCCAGCACCAATACTAAATTCATAGTCGAAAGAGCTTCTCACTAAAGTTGTGTTGGAGAAAAATTTCTTATTGATGAGGTGGTTCCATCTTAAAGTTCCAGTTGCATTACCCCAAGATATTCCAAAATCATCGCCTAATTTAAATTTATCACGACCAAAATATCCAGATAAAAATACTCTGTCTTTTTTGCCAAACCTGTAATTAGCTTTGGCATTTAAATCATAAAAGAATAGTTTGACATCTTTCAACTCTGCCTTTTTAGACAACTTCAGAAAAAGGTCAGCATAACTTCTTCTACCAGAAATAATGAATGAACCTTTGTCCTTTACAATTGGTGCCTCTAAGGTTAATCTCGAAGAGATCAATCCCAAACCACCAGATGCACCAAACTTCTTGTTGTTCCCATCACGCATTTTGACATCAACCACTGAAGATGCTCTTCCTCCGTATTCTGCTGGAATACCTGACTTGTATAAAGAAACATCCTTGATGGCATCCGAATTAAATACTGAAAAGAAACCGAGTAGGTGGGAAGCATTGTAAACAGGTGCTTCATCTAGGAGAATTAAATTTTGATCTGCTCCACCACCTCTTACAAAGAATCCTGAGTTACCTTCTCCTGCCGTTTTAACTCCAGGGGTAAGTTGCAAAGTCTTCATAATGTCTTTTTCACCAAATATCACAGGAATGGTTTCAATACTTTTTGGATCGAATTTAGTAACATTCATTCCTGAAGATGTAATGTTGTCATTCTCTTTCTCAGCATTCACTTTCATTTCTGTGATTTGCTGTACATCTGCGGGAAGACTTAATTCAATATTTTTTTCAATATCATCTGTTAAGTGAATTGCAATTTCTTGAGAACTAAAGCCTGTTGAACGATAAATTAATGTGTAATCCCCTTGTTGAAGAGTTAGCGAGTAGAAGCCGTAAGCATTGGTAGTTGTACCAACATTTTCGAGTTCTTTTACTTTGATAACGGCTCCAAACATATCCTCACCGTTGGTTGCGTCCTTCATTGTGCCGCTGATGGTGAACTTTTGTGCATTAGTTGATAAAGTGAGTAGAAGTAATGCAATGGTAAAAAGGAGATTCATAAAATCGAATTTAGTGGTGTAAAGTTAATTCAATTATAAATGACTTAAAAGAATTATTTGTTAAAAGGAGCAAATGCTAAAAGAATGGAATTATAGTGAATGAATCACTTTCTCTAAAACTTCATTCTCTGAATTCTCACGGCATTCAATATCGCCAACAACGCTACTCCAACATCTGCTATCACAGCCTCCCACATAGTTGCCATTCCAAGTGCTCCAAGAATTAGCACGAGAATCTTTACCCCCAATGCTAAATAGATATTCTGCCAGATGATTTTATTGGTTGCGTTTCCAATTTTAATCGCAGTCGCAATTTTAGAAGGTTGATCTGTTTGGATGATAACATCAGCAGTTTCTATAGCTGCATCGCTCCCTAATCCTCCCATAGCAAGACCTATATCGGATAGTGTGATTACTGGAGCGTCATTAATTCCATCGCCAATAAAGGCAATCGTGCGGCCTTCTGCTTTTAATTTTTCTACTTCAGTAATTTTATCTTCAGGGAGTAAACCGCCCATTGCTTTATCTATCCCGAGTTGCTGAGCGACTTTATCAACCACCAACTGCTTATCTCCAGAAAGCATGACGATCTGTGTTACCTTAGCAATGGAGTGGAGGTCAGTAATTGCCTTTTGCGAATCTTCTTTAATGGTGTCAGCAATAGTGATGTAGCCTGCGTAATTACCATCTATTGCAACAACTACAATAGTATCAACGATTTCTCTTAGTTGTTTGTCAAAATTCACATTGAATTTCTCTAAGAGTCGAAGATTACCCGCAAGAATTTCTTTACCATCTATCATTCCTTTCATTCCATGTCCAGAAAATTCTTCTATAGTAGTTGCTTTGATTGAAGAATCGAGAATGTTTGCGTATTCAACAATCGCATCAGAAATTGGGTGGGTAGAGTTCATTTCAAGAATGGCAACAAAAGAAACAAATTCTTCTTCGCTTAGTTCAACTGAAACGACTTCTTGTACTTCAAAAACACCTTTGGTTAAGGTTCCTGTTTTATCCATGACAACTGTATCTACTTTGGTCATTAAATCCAAGAAATTTGAACCTTTGAAGAGAATGCCATTTCGAGAACCAGCTCCAATTCCCCCAAAATAACCAAGAGGAATCGAAATCACCAATGCACAAGGACACGAAATCACTAAGAATATTAATGCACGTTGAAACCAAGTTTGAAACACGTAATTATCTCCTAAAAAGAAGAAAGGAAGAACGACTAAAGCAATCGCTAACCAAAAAACGATAGGAGTGTAAACTTTCGCTAAACGACTGATGAGTAATTGTGTTTTGGCTTTTCTGCCTACTGCTTCTTGTACTAACTTTAATATTTTGGAAAGTTTAGTGTCTGCATATACGCTTGTCACTTTAACTTCTATTACTTGATTGAGGTTAATCATTCCAGCGAGCACAGTATCTCCTTTCTTTTTAGAATCCGGTTTTGATTCCCCTGTCAATGCAGCAGTATTGAGACTAGCATTCTCGGATAGTAACTCTCCATCCAAGGCAATTTTTTGTCCTGATTTTGTGAGAATCACTTGTCCAACTTGCACGTTTTTAGGATGCATTATCAGCTGTTTGCCATTTTCGAGGACAGTCACCTCTTCGACTTGCACTTTTAGCAATGCTTCAATGGAACGTTTTGCTCTGTTTACAGCTGATTCTTGAAATAATTCTCCAACTACATAAAAAAGCATTACGGCAATTCCTTCAGCGTATGAACCTATAGCAAACGCTCCGATTGTTGCTACAGACATTAAAACAAACTCATTGTATATATCTCCTTTAATAACAAGCTTCAATGCTTTGAGAACAATTGGTCCTCCAATGAAGAGGTAAATGATTCCAAACCAAATTAGGTTGATGGGGAACTCAAAGAAATCAACTTTGTAAAATTCTAGGCCAATGCCGATTAGCAAGAAGATCAATCCAACCGCAGGAATGATGTATTCTTTGTTGAAAGAACTTTTTTCTTTTGGTTCAGACTCTTTTGTGAAATCAACAGCGCAAGCACCGTCTTCACAGTCTAAATTCTCTTCTACTTCGTGTTCGTGACTCATAACATATTAATGTGAATGTTCAACCGATTCTTTTCTTATTTCAGCAATCAAGAAATAAGCTGCACTTCCTGCAATTTCTATGTCCTCCGGCAAGTTGTTTAGCAGTTTTATTTCTGTAAATCCAGCATTCTTAATTCCAGGTATCACTTCTACCATAATGAAGGTCGTTTTTTCTTCCTTTTTATGCTCAGCTTCTCCTTCTTTATGTTCGTGATTGGAAGCTTGATTTTTTGTCTTTACAAAAATGTAGAATTTTTCTCCGTCAGCAACGATTGCATCATCCGGCACAACCTTCGTTTCTATATTTTCTACAAGAATTCTCCCTTTGATATACATACCGGGAATCAATTTGTCACTTTTTGTTTCAATGTCGACATGAATATGCAGTGCTCTCGGATTTTCTTCAAATACAGGACTAATGTTGTGAATTTTTCCGGCAAATTCTTGGTTAAGAATACTTGAAGAGTGAAAGAATACCTTCTGTCCAACGGTT
>DQTF01000215.1 GCA_015662935.1 Crocinitomicaceae bacterium
AACCCTACTCTTATTTCAGAAAACAACGAGGTATCAATTTATCCCAATCCATCCAATGGGCAATTTTTAATACAATCTAAATTACTAATAAATTCAATATTTATTAGTAATTTAAGTGGTGAAGAAGTCCTAAATATGGAAAATCTGAATCTAATGGAAGTAGAGATTAAGCTTATTAAACAAGTTTCCGAGTATTTACTTGTAAAAGTAGTGACATCTAACAATGAAACAAGTAATCTTAAAATATTGATTCATGAATAAAATACTCTTATCTTTCTATTGATTACAATGGTAAATAACTAATTACATGTCTCAAAAACTAATTGTTTTTTTTCTAAGTATTTTAATAATAGGAGACTTATCCTATTCATTTTTGCAATATGTGAGTGCTCCATTAGATGGAGACATGGCAGGAGGTATTGTTCCTGCAAAAGAGGTGGAAGAAATATTTGAAGATCCATTTGGAATTTTCGCTATTTCGGACAATAAATCGCACGCAAATCCTAATAGATATTTTGCTCATTTGTTCTTTAAAGAATATTATCAAAGTGTTCCTTTAGTTTTACAAAATGTTACATCTCCAATAAACAGTGTTTATTACAGCAATGCAATCATTAAAATATTCATTCACTTTTTCTTAATCTTCATCATTTCTGCAATGGTTTCAGGTTCCATAAAGTTTTTTAGCCAGCCTTTTCTTGTCTCTGCACTTGTTATTACCCCATTATTTCAAGCAGAAGGTTTTTATCGCTATATGGGTGTGATTGATATGTCTGTAACCTACACTTTCTTTTATGCTTTACCTATTTTACTCTTATTGCTATTCTATTATCCTTTTTATAACTTTTTTTTACAAAAAAGAGGAACGTTCAATCTCTATAAAAAAATTATTCTATTCCCTTTTGTTATTATTATTCCTTTCAGTGGACCATTAACTCCTCCTGTTGTACTAATCGTTTCAATAATTACACTTTATGTTTTTACAAAAAAATGTTACACTCAAAACGGGTATCATCAACTTCTGCTCAACACCGTAAAAAGTATCCCAAATGAGGTTCTACTATTTTTTATTCCAATTAGCCTTCTGAGTCTTTATTCGTTGTTTTTAGGAAGCTATAACTCAACATATCAAACAGATATTCTCCCAGTCTTTGATAGATATTTAAGACTTCCGTCAGGAATATATTATCAACTTACTCAAAAACTTGGTTTCCCAATATTGCTAACTATGATTGCACTTAATATAATTCTTCTACGAAGAACAAAATCAAATCAAAAAGTCAAAGAAATGCTATCAAAATTTAGGTGGATTGGGCTGTTTATAATGATCTATATTTTGTTGCTCCCACTAGGAGGCTATAGACCATACCGACCAAACATTTTAAGGTTTGATACAATTTTACCTGTAACAATTTGCTTATTTTACATCTATGTAGCTTCTTCATTTTTTTTGATTAACTCTTTAAAAAATAAAAAAATATACCTCTTATTCATTGCCACAGTTTTACTTATTTTTACTAATGCGGACAGGTCAAACTTTAGAGGAAATGAATGTGAAAAAATAGCACTCCGAAAGATTTCAAACTCTGAAAACAATGTTGTTGAAATCGCCTCTAATTGCAAGCTTTTGAGTTGGGACTTGATAGAAAACCCCGAAAAATCTCGATTAAATGGGGAATTACTTTATCTGTGGAACATCACGGATAAAAAAGTTATTTTTTACAATAAATTAAATAAACAAGAAGCAAGACCCTCGTCATCGAGAGAAGAATAGATTAAATTACTGGTGTGTGTTCTTAATGTGTTCCAACCAGTCAATACCTGCTACTTCGTGGTGCATCTCGGACTGGAACGAGTTTACACCGCTCTCGCTGTTCTACTTCTTTTCACTAATACAGACAATCCAAACACTTCGTTTCCGATATGGAAAATCTGATAAGTTGTCAATTTTCTTCTAAAAAAGTGTATTTTTAAACGATAGAAAACACGTTGCCTGAATAACAAGAATAAAGAAAAATCAATGCAAAAAATCTGCTTAGTCGAAGACGAAAGAAGCATAGGAGAGATTGTTCAACTCAATCTAAAAATGGAAGGTTATGAAGTTAACTGGATAGATAACGGAGGAGTTGCGCGTTCACTTTTTGAAGAAGAAATCAACGTTGATTTAATTATTTTGGATGTCATGTTACCTGTTGTCAACGGAGTAGATTTATGTAAACAAATTCGTCAAAAGAGTAAAGTACCTGTCCTTTTTCTTTCCGCAAAAGGAACGACTACGGATAGAATAGAGGGGTTAAAAGCAGGAGGCAATGATTATTTACCAAAACCATTCGATTTAGAAGAGTTACTATTGCGCGTGAAAGCATTAATCGGACAGAATCAAGCTGAAGTTTTGGAAGAGTGTGTGATTGATGATAAGGTTGTCAGTTTCAAAACCTACGATGTTACGAATACAATTACCGGAGAAATTGAGCGCCTTTCTAAGAAAGAAATAGCATTAATTCAACTGTTTTTAGAAAAAGAAGGAGAGGTTGTTTCACGAGATGAAATTTTAGATAAACTATGGGGGAAGAATCAGTTTCCAACCACAAGAACCATTGATAATTATATTCTCAATTTTAGAAAAATGTTTGAAAAAGATCCAAAAAAACCCCAATTTTTTCATTCGATAAGGGGGGTGGGGTATAAGTTTTTGAGGTAGATACTCTTCTATTTTAGACACGATTTTGCTTCGAGGAAGATGCGTCTATTTCTCTTTTATTACTACTTTTACCACTGTTCTATGGAAGATAAACAATTAAGATACGATAAAGCTTATTTAAGAATGGCCAAAACATGGTCAGAATTGTCGCATTGTAGCCGAAAACAAGTGGGAGCCATCATCGTGAAAGATGGAATGATTATTTCGGATGGTTTTAATGGTGCGCCAAGTGGTTTTGATAATTGTTGTGAGAATGAAGAAGGTGATACACATTGGTACGTACTACATGCAGAAGCAAATGCAATTTTGAAGGTTGCCAAATCAACGCACAACTGCCATGGATCGACGCTCTACCTTACACTTTCTCCTTGTAAAGATTGTAGCAAGTTGGTTGTGCAATCTGGCATCAAAAAAATCGTTTACATCAATGGATACAAAGACCAAGGTGGAGTAGATTTTTTGAGAGATGCAGGAATTGAGGTCCAACAAATAGAAAATCCTTTTGATGCAGAATAAGCAAAACCAATACCTGATACCAATAGTAATGGCTTGCTTTTTAGCGATAGGTCTTTTACTTGGAAAAAAACTAGCACCCCAACAAGAGGTTTATGTTTCGGGTAGCGGAGAGGTTAGGTACCAAAAAATTCAAGAAATCATCAATGTTTTAGATGAACGTTACGTTGATTCTGTGGACAGAGAAGAATTGTTTGAGAAGACAATTAGCGATATGTTGCACAAATTAGACCCTCACAGTAACTACATTCCTGCGGAAGATTTAAAAGCAATGAACGAATCAATAGAAGGGAAATTCAGTGGTGTAGGAATTCGATTTTTTATTATCAGAGATACTGTTTGTGTGACCAACGTGCTTCCCTATTCTCCAGCTGAAAAAGCAGGATTAAAGTCAGGAGATAAAATTGTTCATGTAGATACTTCTGCCATTGCATCTATCGGGATTAAAAATGATGTAGTAATGGGAATGCTAAAAGGCATTGCAGGAACAACCGTTGATTTAATTATCCAAAGAGGGAATAAAAAGCTCAAAAAATCAGTGATTCGAGGTTCCATTCCTGTAGAATCTGTTTCTGCTGCATTTATGGTCAATAAAAACGTTGGATACATTAAAATAGATCAATTTAGTGTTGCAACTGCAGAAGAATTTCAACTGGCGACAAGCATTCTTAAACAACAAGGTTTGCAAAAGTTAATCATCGACCTTCGTAACAATGGAGGAGGAGTATTAACGGGAGCCACTCGAATTGCTGATGAATTTTTAAAAGCAAACATTGCCATTGTCGAAACGCGCGGAGAACACTCAAAAAATTATGTGTACCGAGCAACATCACAAGGAGAGCTAGAAGATGTTGAGTTAGCAATATTAATTAATTCAAACAGTGCCTCAGCATCCGAAATTTTGGCAGGAGCAATTCAAGATAATGATAGAGGGCTCATTATCGGGCGACGTTCTTTCGGAAAAGGTTTGGTACAAGAAGACATGATGTTGAGAGACGGAAGTAACCTTCGATTGACCATTGCACGTTACTATACACCAACAGGAAGATGCATCCAAAAACCTTATTCAGATAACATCGATGATTATTACAACGATCAATTATCTCGTTATGAGAATGGAGAATTATATGAGGTTGATTCTACTTTCTTCAATGATTCTTTAAAATTTGTCACACCAGGCGGAAAAGTTGTTTACGGAGGTGGTGGAATTATGCCAGATATTTTTGTCCCTTACGACACAACAGGTACGAGTTGGTATTTTACACAACTTCGTTATTCTGCAGCGTTTACAACCTTTGCTTTTGACTTTGTGCAGGATAAACGTACAAAATGGCGATCTGTGAAAGAATACATTCGTGAATTTAAAGTGTCGGATGACATTCTGAATCAGTTTGTTGCATTTGCAGAAGAAGAATCGAAAGTTCAAAAAAACGCAAAAGATTTGGCAATTAGTAAAAAGCTAATTAAGCAAACCATTAAGGGTGAAGTAGCACGTCAACTATGGGTAGAACAGGGTTACTACCAAGTTAGAATAGAAGATGACGCAGATGTGAAAGAAGCAGTCAAGGCGCTTCAGTAAACGTTTTTAATTCTTTTAAAAAAGGTTCTAATTTCTCAATTTCAACATGATCCATTACTACAATTTTGTACCAATTTGGATTCTGATGATTATCTGGTACTAAACCAAATTTTGTGGCAAGGTCATCGGTAATAAAATGACTCTTTATTGTCACAATATTACTGTGTGAGTTTCGAAAGTATTCAACCCCGAATTCATCGAGTCGTTGACAGAGCCAATCGGTTCTTTTCTGCAGAATAAAAATTTTCTCCATCCAACCGTTGGGACCATACTTTGATAAAATCATCCAAATAGAAATAGCATTAGCACCAGAACGAGAACCAATAAGCGTACTGTCTTCTCCTGCAACGTAACTTGCTTCTTTGGTAGTAGAATAATTCATTAAGTTTTTTCTTGCAAGAAAAATTCCTGTTCCATAAGGGGCTTGAGCCATTTTATGCGCATCAAGAGTAACAGAAGAAATATATTTATTCGCAAAATTAAGTTTATATTCTCTATTTGAAAATGGGTAGTAAAAACCACCAAATGCTGCATCAACGTGCATTTTAAACGGGAGGTTTCTTTGCTCTAACGCGTTGACATAAACAGTATAATCATCCACAGAACCAAACATCGTTGTCATCATGTTGACAATCACAATGAAGTATTTTTTTCCAGCAAGAAGAGCCTTCTCCAGTTCATTTTCTACGGAATTTTTAAGCAGGTATAGATTAGCATTGTCGGTTTTGATTTTATAAAGACCGATGTTCAATAAATTCGCTGCTTTGTCCATCGAGTAGTGCGAATCTTCGCTGCAAAGAATTGCAATCTCATTGTGTTGCGCATTTTTCTCTTGCAAGTAGAAGTTGCGGTAAATCCAAATGGCTTGAATGTTTGCCTCTGT
>DQTF01000118.1 GCA_015662935.1 Crocinitomicaceae bacterium
CAATGGTAAGAATGCTGCCAAAGTGGTTGCGGTTGATGCAATAATTGGCATTGCAACTTCACCAACACCATCAATCACTGCTTTGACTGAAGTTTTTCCTTCGTCCATGTGACGATAAATGTTCTCAACGATTACAATTCCATTGTCCACCAACATACCTAATGCTAGTACTAATGAGAAAAGTACCATTACATTTAGCGTAACTCCCATTGTTTGTAGAATTAAAAAAGACATGAACATCGATAGCGGAATAGCAACCCCCACAAAGAGGGCGTTTCTCAACCCTAAAAAGAAGAGTAAAACACCAACAACCAACATAATTCCCAAGAGAATTGAGTTAACCAGGTTGGAAACCATTTCTCGCGTATTGTTAGATTGGTCATTCGTTTTTGAAACAGTAATACTTTTCGGGATGGTTCCGTCTTCTTTGGCAGAAATAATGATTTCTTCAATCTTATCCGATGCATCCAATAAATTTTTCCCAGCTTGTTTTTTGATGTCTAACATTACAACTGGAGAGCCAAATTCTCTCGCATACGATGTTGTATCGCCATTGCCAAAATAGACTTCTGCTACATCACCTAATCGTACAGGTAAATATTCATCTTGCTTCACAATGACATCTGCTAGTTCTAATGCATCCTCAAACTCTCCTTCAATTCGGATTGTTTTACGAATTCCATCAGAAAGTAATTCACCTCCGGGAATGGTTTGGTGTTCTGCATTTACTGCATTTTGAATGTCTTCAATGGTCACATTAACAGCTTGTGCTTTTATTGGGTCAACCTCGATGGTCATTTCTTGCTCTTGAATCCCACGTATGTCCACTTCACTTATTTCGTGTAAATCTTCTATTTTATCTTCTAGTTCTTCGGCAACTTCTTTTAATAATGATGCGTTTGCTCCACGAAGATTGATGTTCATTATTGGCATCTTCGAAGGGTCCATTTCAAAAATATTTGGCTCAACAGGTAGTTGTGGAAAATCAGTTTTTGTTCTGGCGTTGTCAACTGCATCTTTTACCTTTTGCAAGGCTTTGTCAACGGTTATTTTAAAATCAAATTTGATGCGAATTGTCACGTAGCCGTGCACAGCATTCGAGTTAATCTCATCAACCAGTTTTATTCCGCCCAATTCTTTTTCAATTGTTTTGGCAATTTTCTCCGACATGTATTTGGGAGAAGAACCAGGTTTAGCAATTCCCACATATATTTCAGGAATTTGAATTTCAGGGAAGTTCTCTTTTGGCATTGATTGGTAAGAAAACAACCCTCCAAAAAAGATGATTGCAGCAATCAAGAACACTGTTTTTCGATTATTAACCGCTAAAGTTGATAGACCAAAACCTTTACTTTCTTTTGACATAATCTTATGAATTTGTACGATTATTTATTTCTAACGATGTCTCCTTCTGAAACACCTCTTGCCCCTTCTGAAACAATCAGCTGACTCTCTTTTAAGCCTTCTTTAATCAAAGATTCTCCCCTATATTTCTTTAAAACAACAACATTTACCTTTGTGATTTCATAGTTGTTTCCCTTTTTTGTGGCAACAAAGACAAAGTCTAAATTATCTTGGTCTTTTAGAATCCCTTTGGATGGAATAACAATTCCATTTTCGATTTCCATGTCTGTTATTGCAAGCTCTGCAAGCATATTGGGAAGTAAAAAAGAATTGTTTTTAATAGAGGACATGATTCTGAAAGTTCTATTCGTTGGCTCAATGTAGTTACCAACATTCGTCACTTTTAAGAGAATAGACGTATCCATGTAATTTGGAAATGACACAACGATTGGTGTTCCTACTTTTACATTTGCAATGTGTTTTTCAGAAAGTGAAGCGATGATATCAACTTGTTCATTGTTAACCAAACGAACAATTGGTGTTTGAGGTCCTGCCATTTGCCCTTTTCGAGCAAACACATTGTCAATTATTCCGGTAAATGGTGCGCGAATAATAGATTTTCCTCTTTGGGTATTCAGAGAATTTAATTTTGACTGAAGTGATTTCACTTGATTCTTCGCTGTTTCTAATTCAAATTCAGACCCAACTCCTCTTTTTTTCAATTCTTTCTGCTTGCCTAATAAATATTCCGCATATTCTAAAGACGTTTTTAATTCCTGAACATTAGAAGAAAGAATTGATGCATCTATCATTGCAATCGTTTGTCCTTTTGAGACTTTCTGTCCTTCTTTGACGTTCACTTTTGTAATTTGCCCACCCATTTCAGCGGTTAGTAAAACATCCTTGTCTGTTTCAACGTTTCCTTGAATTCTAATTTCATGGATGAATTTTTTTATTTCCACTTTGTCCAATTTCACGAGTGGATGTTGATTTTTGACTTCCTTTTTCTCTTCTGCTGGTTCAGAACAAGATGTTGCAGCAAATAAAATTGGAATTGTAAGAAGAATAATTGAGTTAATTTTCATGTCTTATTTATTTGGTAATATGTTATTGTATAATTTATCAATGGCCAATTTTGCTTGAAATAACTCTACGGTAGAACCGATAAGTTGCGCTTGTGCCATCATTAATTGATTGTGTTTTTGCGTTACCAGCATACTGTTGCCCTTACCAATTTCATTCTTAGTAATTGCTTTTTGGTAAATAGAGTTTGCTAATTCTACATTCTTAGTAAGGAGCTGGTATTTATTTTCGGCTCCTTTTAAATTATTGCGGGTTTGAATTTCTTGAAATTGCAGATGTTGTTCTAGCTGCGTCAATTGATTTTCTGTATTCAATAATTCTACTTTTGCTTGAGAAGTTCTTGCATATCTGCTTAGTCCTGAAAAGATGGGGATGTTTAGTTGCAAGCCCCAAACTGTTTGAGGAAACCATTTTTCATTCGCAAAAAGATTGAATTCGTTTCTGTATGCATTATATGTCTGTTGAAAATAAGCATTTAATGAAGGTAAATTGGCGAATTTATTATTCTTCAGATTCAATGCTTGCAATTGCACTTTCTTTTCTATCATCGTAAAAGATAAATTACTATGAATATCTCCTTTCGAAATAGACTCCTTTTGAAGCAGGTCATTGATGCTGTTAGAAAGTTCAATCGAATCGTTCATTGGATATCCCATTGCAAGTTTTAGCATCGACAACGCATTCTCTAATTGTATTTGAGCGGTCGTTTGAACACTTTTTGCATTGATTAAAGAATAATTTAATTGATCGACATCTTCTTGTTGAATCATTCCTAAGTCCAGAAAGTGCTGTTGTTGTTTAACTAGTTTTTTTGTTGATTCAACCAAAGAGTCCATAAAGACTAAATTCTCTTTGGCAACAGTTGCAATTTGGTATGCGTTGATGACATTAAAAATAACTTCTTCTTTTGATTGATCAGAGATGTTATTTTGAAATTTCGCAAATAAACTTGCGGTTTGCAACCCAACTATATAAGACCCGTTAAAAATCAATTGATTCACTTGTAAAGTTCCAGTTGAAGTAAACTTAGTCCCTGCCTCGAAGGAAATTGTCTCTCCATCCGCAGCTAAAGGATTGAAGAATTTTGCATCTAACACAGTAACTGGAAGGTTGATGAAGTGACTAAAGTTGCCATTGAAATCTACTTGAGGCAAACCCATACCTCTTGTTTCAATTATTTTCAAGCGAGCAATTTCTATAGCGTTGTTCGCTTCTGCGACAGAAAGGTTGTTGTCAAGAGCATAAGCTTTAGCTTCTTCAATAGAGAAGTTTTGTGAATAGCTTAACGAAATGGTACAAGTAAAAAGGAGTAATGTTAGAATTCTCATAATGCTTTTTTTAATAATTTCTGACCTTTTTCATTCGCCATTCCGTTCAATTGAAAACGAATGATTTCTTTAAAAAGGTCTTCAAATTGAAATTCAGGCCAAGGAAAAATTTCTGGATTCATAATCATGTCAATTGAAACGACATACATTCGACCAATAATAGTTGGGTTAATTTCTTTACGGTAAATCCCTTCTTCTATTCCACGCTTTATATTGTTAGTAATAGTTTCAAGAACGAATTCCCATTTGTGTCGTTCGATAATTGCCCAAGCATCTGGGTGGTATTTTTTTAAATCAAAAAAAACAGTGGGATTAATGTTGCCTAGATTCTCTGTAACAAGTTTTGTTATTTGCAGAAGGTCATCGATAGCGTTTTCTGCTTGAATAGTGCAATTGCAACAAACTGCTTGCTCCATTTCAACTTTCATTTGTATCATTTCAGCAATTAACTCATTTTTATCCTTGAATAATTTATAGATAGTTTTTTTTGATATTCCAAGTTCCCTAGCAAGATCATCCATGGTCACACTTTTGATGCCGTACTTCATGTAGACTGAAGTTGCTCGCTCAAGCATCTCTAATTTTTTCTCGTCCATGCTGCAAATGTACAATAAAACTATTCAGGAAACTATTTATGAATTAAAAGTTTCTAAAGTGTTGTGTTAAAAATTAATACCTTCGTAGGCATGAAAGGAGTAATACAAATTTTTACAGATGGTTCTGCAAAAGGTAATCCGGGTAACGGAGGTTATGGAATTGTGATGCAATTTGGAAACAAGGAGAAAGAAATGGCTCAAGGTTTCCGCATGACAACCAACAATCGAATGGAATTGTTGGCGATTATTGTTGCTTTGGAAACGCTGAAAACTTCAAAGTATCCAGTAAAAATTTATTCTGACTCTAAATATGTCATCGATTCAATTACTAAAAAATGGGTTTTTGGATGGGAGAAGAAAAATTTTAAAGGTAAAAAGAACGAAGATCTTTGGAGGCGTTATTTGCTCCTTCACCCAAAGTTTGATTTAGAGTTCAATTGGGTAAAAGGACATGCTGGTCATCCGGAGAATGAAAGATGCGATGTTTTAGCATTCAACGCTGCGGATGATTTTAATACTCATTTAGTAGATGAGTATTTTGAAGAAATCCAGAAAAATAAAGAAAATTAACCTGTTTTTTCAAGAGAAATCACACATGCCTTAAAAAAAGTGTAGATAACTGGGTGAGGTCGTTCTCTTGTTGAAGAAATCTGAGGGCAAAATCCACATCCAACAAAAAAGTCATGATTTTGCAGGCTGATAATTTCGGGATCTTCAAATTGATTGTAAGCTTCAATATCTGCAATGTTGTTTAGTTGCAACTCCGAAATCAATTGTGGATACATACTATACCTAGCACTTGTTAGTTCTATGTTTGAATAATTCTCATAAAGTTGAATAAATTCTTTAGAATGTGGTAGGATCGTAATCTTGTTGAAGTTTTTTCCGTCAACCAAATTATCTGAAACTTGTTTTTCTCCGTAAGAATTCAGTCTGTACTTATTGATAAGAACCTCCAAAAGAATCTTGAAACCTTCTCCGGTAATTAAAGTTGGAATTTTCCGATTGATGATTTCTTTAATAATTCCATGTAAGAAAAATGGGTTTTTAACAGGGCCTGGAGCAAATAGAAATCCGTCGTATTGGTTAAATTGTTGTGACTTGAATTTAACTATTTCACTCAGTTTTATCCAATAATAATTGATGTCAACTTCTAAAAAATAAGCCGAATGATCTACAGCCATGTTAGTGGCATGATGTGAGTTGTAGGTGAAGTCAAAATCACCTACAATGGCTATTTTTAGACTTTGGCTCATTAAGTAGCTACTTTCAAGGCTTACTATCTTTTAAAGTAACCTTTGTATTGTGCGTTTTCGATTAAAATAAATGCAACAGAATCTCTCATTGTTGGAGGAGTTGTTTGTGGAACAGATATGTCAACAACCGAATACGTATGATAGACAGGACAGTTAAAGTCACAAACAAATTTAGAGTAATCTCCAGAAGCATCTGACTCTTGAATGGTTGAGTTAGCATCAAAAATAACATCCTGTACAAAAGTGCTTGTATCGCTTGATTTCCATGTTAAATTGTATGCGTCTCTATAGGTAACTTCAAACCCTGCTAATGCTCCATCAGAATATGGTGGAATATCATTCGCTAAAAAGAAATTATTGAATAAACTTAGTGCTGGCGTTTGAGTTCCTGTGGGTCACTCCAAGTTAAGCTTCCAAGAGCAATTTGTACTTTAGGTAATTGTGAAGTTGACTGTAAAGAGAAAAGATATTGCGCATCCGTAACTCCATTTAAAGTTTGTTTTGCAATACTTGGAAAGCATGAATAGTTATCGACATTTTCAGTGTATTCAACAAATGCACCACCTACAGTTCCTTGGAAGCTACATTTTAATTCAACACTTGGTGTCGGTGCTGGAATGATCTCATGTTTATTGCAAGACGTGAGAATCAAACTGATGATTCCTAAAGTTAAAATACCTTTCTTATACATAATTATAATCGTGTTTTCAGTTAATTTATTCTTAATAATGAGAATATCTCATCTAAATTACGTAAAATTAGATAGAAAGGTTGGCTATTTCTCTGTTTTTTTTCTTTAAGCTCTTATTTGAACATACGTTTGTAAGTTTAAAACGTCTGATAAATTCAATTTTGTATTGATTGAATTTGTGAAGTTTGCGGTATAAATACACTCGTTGTTATACATGTTCTCAATTAGTAAATATTGATTGATGTCAAAAGAAAAATTTATTTTTTTAAGCTTATTTATTATCCTGTTGAGTTGAGTTTGAGAAACCAACAAATCAGTTGGATATTCTAAATTACCTTGTTTTACTTTTCCTTTTATCAATACATCTGGATCATTTGATTCAAATTGAATGCTGCTAATTTCTATTGTTTTTTGTGCTCTCATCATAACCATTATTGTTTTGTACACTACAAATATCTAGGATAAGTACGTAATCTATTTACGTAGTAGTTTTTATGGCTTTTTATTTATGGAAGAATATCTAATTCTAATATATTCTGTACTTTCACATTCCTAATAAGATTATTATGAAATACGATAGAATTAATAAAGAATTATTCATCCATAACAGAAAGGAGTTTGTTGCTGAAATGGACAGTCACGCATTGGCTGTTTTTAATTCAAACGATATATATCCGATTAGCGCTGATAGTACCATGTCTTTTCAACAGCATCGAGATATTTTTCATTTGTCTGGAGTGGATCAGGAAGAAAGTATTCTTGTTCTTTCTCCATTTTCGTTGAATAAATCTCATCGTGAGGTATTGTTCTTGAAAGAAACAAATGAGCATATTGCTGTTTGGGAGGGTGAGAAGTTAACGAAAGAAGCAGCGTTTGATACTTCTGGAATTAAAACCGTTTATTGGTTGAGTGATTTTGATAGAGTTTTCAAACAAATGATGTGTGAGGTTGATTTAATTTACCTTAACACGAATGAGCATCTTCGTGCAAGCACAGTTGTTGAAACGAGAGAAGATCGCTTTATAAAGAAGGTGAAAGAATCTTACCCGTCTCATGATGTGCGAAGAAGTGCGCCGATTATGCATCATATTCGTTCGATGAAGCATAAAATCGAGGTTAATTTAATGCAAAAAGCTTGTAATATCACAAAGTTAGGAGTTGAAAGAGTTTTAGGCTTCGTGAAACCAGGTGTTTGGGAATATGAAATTGAGGCAGAATTAATGCATGAATTCTTGAGAAATCGTTCGCAAGGTTTTGCTTACACGCCAATTGTTGCATCTGGAGCAAGTGCTTGTGTTTTGCATTATATTCAGAATAATCAACAATGTAAAGATGGCGACGTTATATTACTAGATGTCGGTGCAGAATACGCGAATTATGCATCTGATTTAACACGATCAATTCCTGTGAATGGTAAGTTTTCTCAGCGTCAAAAAGAAGTGTACAATGCAGTTCTTTCTGTGAAGAAAGCAGCGGAGAAATTATTGGTTCCCGGAACGATGCTTGACGATTACCACAAAGAAGTAGGGAGGTTGATGGAAAGTCAATTGCTGAAATTGAAGTTAATTGATAAGACAGATATTAAAAGTCAAGATAAAAACTGGCCAGCATATAAGAAATATTTTATGCATGGCACATCTCACTTTATTGGGTTGGATACCCACGATCTAGGGATGTATAACGAGCCTATTAAAGCTGGAATGGCATTTACATGCGAGCCGGGTATTTATATACCAGAAGAGAATTTAGGAATACGAATTGAAGACGATTTAATCGTTCAAAAATCAGGTGCGCCGTTTAATTTAATGGGAGAAATTCCAATTGAAGCGGAAGAAATTGAAGATTTGATGAATGCTTAAACCATCGCAAAACAATTTGAACTACAGGGTGATCGGGAATGGTCGCCCTGTAGTTTTTTTACACGGTTTTCTCGAATCAATGACAATGTGGGAACATCTTTCTTTCTCAAATAACATCCAACAAATTCTCATTGATTTACCAGGACATGGAGCTTCGGATTGCAACCCCGAAGAACTCTCAATGGCTTCCGTTGCAAAAGATGTGAAAATCATTCTTGACGATTTAGACTTGCAAGAATATCAGATCGTCGGTCATTCTATGGGCGGTTATGTTGGTTTAGAGTTGAAGAAAATAGATGCTCGCTGTAAAAAAATAATCTTGCTACATTCTAATTTCTGGCAAGATTCTCTTCAAAAGAAAAATGACAGGCTTCGAGTGTCAAAGGTTGTTCGAAAGAATAAAAAAATATTTATTTACGAAGCAATTCCCAATTTGTTTTTGAATCCTCAAAAGAATGATAAAGAAATAAAGAGTCTAATTGATGAAGCTATTCAAATCGATGCAGAGGTGATTGCTAAATATTCAATTGCAATGAGTGAACGGAATGATAACACTCTATTTATACAGGAGAATAAAGAGGATGTTTTGATTGTTCAAGGGGCAGAAGATGCGATTGTTTCGTGTCAAAAAATGAAAGTGTCAATCTCTATTGTTGGTATGAAAATGATTGAGATAAATGATTGTGGCCACATGGGGCATATTGAAAAACCGGAGGAAATAAATCGTATTCTAAAAAGGCATCTAGTAAAAAACTAGGCTATTTATACTTTTTCATCGATGTCACAGGTTGTGGGTACATACCATCCCTAGCAATTTTTCGTCCTCTTTTGTAAACAATGATTCTTTCAGTTGCTAATTGTCCTTCTATAGTCGCATCAACTAAATAATAAGTTTGCGCTTTGAACATAACTTTATAAGTTCCGATCAATTTGTTATTGCCAACTGTTATTAAAATGTCTTTCTTGCCTATTTCGACATATATTGCACTTGAACTGACGCGCATGATTTTTTCTCCTGTGTCAATGTTATATGCAGGAATTTCGCCTTTGTATTTTCCTAAATATTTTCGTTTTAAATGGATTTCTTTTTGTGCAGAAATCATCACAGGAAGGACAACAAACAAAGTAAAAATCCATTTAATCATAGAGCGAAGATAAGGAAAACTCATGAAACGGCAATTTCTAACAGTTCAAAACTCCAATGTTCTAAAATGCTAACACTTTTTCTTTCAAAACAACTTTTCAACATTCTCTGCATTTACCAACATTCTCTTTCTATTCTCACTCAAAAGACCTAAATTCGAGACTGCAATAAAAAAGTACTCAAAGAATGAAGCAATACCATGATTTACTTCGGCATATATCCGAAAATGGAACACTAAAAGAAGACAGAACAGGAACAGGAACAAAATCTGTTTTTGGTTATCAAATGCGTTTTGATTTAAGCAAAGGTTTTCCTTGTGTTACGACTAAGAAATTACATCTTCGTTCTATTATTATTGAACTACTTTGGTTCTTACAAGGGGACACCAATGTCAAATTCTTGCAAGATAACAAAGTGAAAATTTGGGACGAATGGGCTGATGAAAACGGAGATCTTGGCCCTGTTTATGGTCATCAATGGCGATCTTGGCCAGACGGAAAAGGCGGAACAATTGACCAAATTACCAAGCTAGTTGAAAACCTAAAAAACAACCCTGATTCAAGACGTCATCTAATTTCGGCATGGAATGTGGCTGATGTGGATAATATGGCGTTGCCTCCTTGTCACACCATGTTTCAATTTTATGTTGCAGATGGAAAGTTAAGTTGTCAATTGTATCAACGAAGTGCAGATACTTTTTTAGGTGTTCCTTTTAACATTGCTTCGTACGCGCTATTAACGATGATGCTGGCACAAGTTTGCGATTTAGAAGTGGGAGATTTTGTACACACATTTGGTGATGCACATATTTATAGCAACCATTTTGAACAGGTTGAACTTCAGTTGAGCAGAGATTTTAAAGAATTGCCAACCATGAAAATCAATCCTGAAGTTAAAGATATATTTGGATTTACATATGAAGATTTTGAACTTATTAATTACGACCCACATCCGCACATTAAAGGTGCAGTCGCTGTGTAGTTTCCTTTTTTTAACACTTGCTTTTTCTGGTTTTAGCCAAGAGAAATTGAGTTTTGTTTTTGTCGGTGATGTTATGCAACACGATGGGCAAATTGAAGCGGCCTATAATAAAGCTTTTGGTGGCGGCTATGAATACGACGATGGTTTTAAATTTATAAAACCAATCATTAATGAATACGATTTCAAAATTGCCAACCTTGAAGTGACACTTGCTGGAAAGCCATTTAAAGGGTATCCACAATTTTCTGCACCAGATGATTTAGCAGTTACATTAAAAAATACCGGATTCAATGTGATTCTTACTTCGAACAATCATTCGTGTGATAGAGGTTCAAAAGGTGTTATTCGCACATTGGATAAGTTGGATGAATTAGGATTGGTGCATACCGGAACTTTTCGAGACAAAGAAGAAAGGGATGCAAATTACCCCTTAATTTTAGAAGAGAACGGAATGAAAATCGCCATTCTAAATTATACTTACGGAACCAACGGATTGTCCGTATCAAAACCTTTAATCATTAACTACATCGATAGTGCAGTAATTCGTAAAGATGTGGAACGAGCACAAGAATTAAATGCCGATTATATTATTTGCAATATGCATTGGGGTAAAGAATACCGCTCACTTCCAGATAGTTATCAGGAAAAATGGGAAGCGTATTGCTACATAGTTGGAGTTGATATGGTGATGGGGGGGCATCCGCATACAGTGCAACCGATACAAAAACACCTGAATAAAAATAACGAAGAACAATTAACGGTTTGGTCATTAGGTAACTTTGTTTCTAATATGGGAACACGTCCAACTAGGGGGGGGGTGATGGTTGGTGTTGATTTGGAAATGAAAGAGAATAAAGTTCAACTAGGAGATGTTAATTATAACCTTATTTACGTTCTGAAGAAGAATGAAGGTGCGATCACGCAATATTACATTCTCCCAGATTTTGACTACAATAAGTTTCGACCAGGTTTTATTGATGCTAAAAATATAGAACGAAAAAATTTCTTCTTTGGAGATAGTAGAAAGTTGTATAAAGAACAAAATATAGGAACGGTAGAATCAATCATTTCTGAAGATTCTCCAATTGGCAGACTGTACCAAAAGTATTTGACCAGTTATTATGCAATCGAATTGAAAGGAACAGACCCTAGTTTACTTTCAAATAAATTCATGATAAATACTCTCTCTAAAACAGTTGATAAAAGAGGTCAACAACACATTCTTTATGGGACTTATGATTCTCAAATGGAAGCAGAAATGAACCTCCGTTTTCTCAATTCTTGCCAAATATCGACTGAACAAAATTGTGTAATTGTAAAAGATGGACGCATTGAAAAAGTGAATCATTAGAAGTTGGTTAATATTATGAAGTCTATTCCACTAACGTCTGATTTCCTTAACTCCTTAATATAAAATGAAAACAACCTTAATCGTAGCAATGGACAAAGCCAGAGGAATTGGAAAAAACAATGACCTCATGTGGCATCTTCCTGCGGATATGAAATTCTTCAAAGAAACAACTACTGGACATATTGTTTTGATGGGAAGAAAGAATTTTGAATCAATTCCTGAGAAATATCGACCATTAGTGAACAGAGATAATATTATTTTGACTAGAAATACTTCTTATTCTGCAGAAGGTTGCACGATTATTCATGATATGAAAGAGGTGGTAGATTTATTTTCTGCTTTTGATGAAAGAACCTTATTCATTATCGGTGGCGGAGAGATTTATCGCTTAGCTATGGAGGCAGATATGATTGATGAAATGATAATTACACACGTCAATGAGAATTACGATGCTGATACATTTTTCCCACCATTTGAGCTGTGCGATTGGAAAGTAGAAACTGTTTTAACACAAGAAAAAAACGAAAGACACAAAGCAAGTTTCACAGTTGTTAAATACACAAAACTGTCAAGAAGTCGAGAAGCGTAGCGGTCGAAAATCAAAAAATCAAGAATAATGAAAGTTTGTATAGCTGAAAAACCAAGTGTAGCCAAAGATATTGCCGAAATCCTCGGAGCAAAGCAACGTCATGATGGTTATTTTGAAGGGAACGGTTATCAGATTACATGGACTTTTGGTCATCTTTGTACGCTCAAAGAACCGCACGATTATAATGAGAATTGGAAGTACTGGAAATTAGAAGACCTCCCAATTGTTCCTCCCAATTTTGGAATAAAACTAATTGATAACCAAGGTGTTGCAAGGCAATTTAATACTATTGCTCGTTTGGTTCAGAATTGTGACGAGGTCATTAATTGTGGGGATGCTGGACAAGAAGGTGAACTCATTCAACGTTGGGTTCTATTGAAAGCAAAGTGCAATGTACCTATTAAGAGGTTGTGGATTTCTTCTCTAACAGAAGAGGCTATCAAAGAAGGTTTTGAAAAATTGCAACCTGCAGAAAAATACGATAATCTTTACCAGGCAGGGAGTGCAAGGGCAATTGGAGATTGGATGCTCGGAATCAATGGAACCAGATTGTTCACCAAAAAATTTGGTAAAGGAAAATCTACCCTTTCTATCGGTCGAGTGCAAACGCCAACCTTAGCAATGATTGTTGAGAGACAGAAAGAAATTGATGCGTTTACCATTGCAGAATATTGGGAGTTAAAAACCAAATATAAAGAACAAGAGTTTGCTTGTCAAATTCCTCGATTAAAAACCGAAGAGAAAGCAAAACAAGGTCTTGAATATCTAAAAGATAAAGAATTTGAAATTACTTCCTTTGAACAAAAAGAAGGAAAAGAAGGTAATCCTAGATTATATGATTTAACTTCATTACAAGTAGATGCGAATAAAAAGTTTGGATTCTCAGCAGATGAAACCTTGAAATTAATTCAAGGGTTATATGAGAAAAAATTAACAACTTACCCGAGAGTTGATACAACTTATTTAACGGAAGATTTACATCCTAAAATTCCAAATATTCTTCGAGGAATGAGCTATTATTCTCGTTATACAGAGGTCTTGCTAAAAGAACCTATTCCAAAAACGAAAACTGTTTTTAACGATAAAAAGGTGACAGATCACCACGCAATCATACCGACAGGAGTAATGGTGTCAGGGGTTTCTCCATCGGAGCAAAGAATTTACGACCTCATTGCAAAGCGATTTATTGCTGTTTTTTATCCACCTTGCATCGTTTCCAACACGACCGTTTTAGGTAAGGTAGAGAAATTAGAATTTAAAGCGACAGGTAAGCAAATTTTAAAACTCGGATGGCGAGAAGTTTATGCAACTGAAAAGCAAGAAACCAAATCAAAAGATGAAGAACACATCATGCCGCATTTTGAAGAAGGAGAAAAAGGACCTCATGATCCAGTTGTTCACAAGGGAAAAACTTCTCCACCAAAATATTATACAGAGGCGACTTTGCTTCGAGGAATGGAATCTGCAGGAAAGCATGTGGAGGACGAAGAGATGCGAGAATTGATGAAAGACAATGGAATTGGTCGTCCTTCTACTCGTGCAAACATCATTGAAACACTTTTTCGCAGACAATATATTGAAAAGAAGCGTAAAAACATCGTTGCAACGCCAACGGGAATAGCATTGATTAATACCATTCAAAATGAATTGCTAAAAAGCCCTGGTTTAACAGGTGACTGGGAACGAAAAATTCGCTTGATAGAAAAAGGGGAATATCAATTGGAAGTTTTTAAGCAAGAATTGTACAAGATGGTTAGAGCATTAACCGACGAGGTTATTTTTAACACCCCTTCTTCTGTGCAGTTTTTTCAAGAAGCAGAAAAAGTAGAGATGCCAAAAAAGAAACGAGAAAAGAAAGAAATTCGTTTTGAAGAAACAAGTTGTCCGAAATGCAAGGCTTCCAAATTGATGAAAGGGAAAACGGCTATTGGTTGTGCAAATTTCAAAGAGTGTGGCTTCAAAGTCCCTTTTGAATTGATGGGAAAGAAATTGACTGACTCGCAACTAAATGATTTGGTAACCAAGGGAAAAACAAAATTGATTAAAGGTCTTTCATCAGGCCCTGGAGAAAAAATAAGCGGTAAATTCCTGTTAGATAAGGTATTAAATATTACTTTTGATAAGGGATAAGACCTCATTGGTCTAATTTTTCGTAAAATGACTTTATAAAATTGTATATTTATCTATAATTATAACCAATTCCTATCTTGCTAAATAATTCAACATTATACAAGCTTATTATAGATACGACCAATGAAGGTGTTTGGATGATTGATGAGTTTAATAAAACAAACTTTGTCAATAATAAGATGATTGATGTTTTGGGTTATTCTGAAGATGAAATGTTAGGTAAAAACCTTTTTGATTTCATGGATAATGATGGAATCGAATTAGCAAAGAAAAATCTAGAAAGGAATGCCAATGGAATTTCTGAATTACATGAATTCAAATTCAAGAATAAAAATGGTGATGATGTTTGGACTCAGCTAAATACAAGTCCGATAATTATTAACGGAGTGAATAAAGGCTCGTTAGCAATGGTTACCGATATTACAGCAAGAAAAGCAAAGGAAATTGAAGAGTCAGAAATACATAGGAATTACCGCTCTTTGTTTGAAGATTGCCCTGTTCCTATTTGGGATGAAGATTTCTCCGAAGTAAAATGTAGAATTGATGCTTTGAGAAGGAAGGGCATTATTGATTTTAAAAAACATTTTGAAAATAATTTAGGTGATTTAGTTTATTGCGCTCAAGGACTTGTAATCAATGATGTAAATAAGGCTGTTGTTGAGCTGAATGAAGCCAAAGATAAAGCGCATGTTCTTCGGAGTTATGCAGAGTTAGCTACTCGAGAGACTTTGAGGTACACGATTGATCAGTTAGTAGCTATTTCTGAGAATAAAACCACGTACCAGCATGAGGTTAAATTAAAAACATTTGGCGGAAACTACAGGCATGTCCTAATGAAATGGACGGTTGTAAAAGGATATGAAAAGACCTATAAAAAGGTTTATTTGACAACCATAGATTTTACGGATAGAATTATTGAAGAAAACCAATTTCTTAAGAATACTAATAAAGAAAAAGAAACCCTTCTTAAGGAAATTCACCACCGTGTAAAGAATAATTTACAAATCATTATGAGTCTGTTGAATTTACAATCGCGGTCAATTGATGATCTTGAAACAAAAGACCTATTCAATGTAAGTATTGGTAGAATTCAATCCATGTCAATTGTCCATCAGTTATTGTATCAGGCAGAAAATTTTTCTAAAATAGAGTTTCGTGATTATCTTGAAAGATTGGTTTATCCATTGATTTCATCCATTAAGGGTGATGGCTGTCAAATTGAATTTAAAATAGACGTTGAGAATGTTGTTCTAAACATTAACACATCCATTCCTTTGGGGTTGATCATCACAGAATTAATTACCAATTCTCTCAAGCATGGAATAAAACAATGTACAGGAGAAATTTCAATTTCAATGAGGAATACTGAAAACAATAAGTACTTGCTTGAAATTGGAGATAATGGAGATAATTTCCCTTCTGATTTTGATATCAATAAAACAGAAACATTAGGCTTGCAATTGGTAACAAGTTTAGTTGAACAGCTTTCTGGAACGATTTCTCGAGACAATTCTAAAAGCGGAACTCATTACAAAATTACATTTGAAGAAGTGGAAGACAATTCCATGAAAAAATAGTTGATAAACCGATTGAAAGTTTTCGCGTTCTCACACCTCTCTTGCTAATAGATTTCTTAATTTTGCGTCTTACAAATCATTATGGCAGACGAAAGATATAAGCTCCGTGGAGTTTCAGCGGGAAAAGAAGACGTGCACAACGCAATAAAGAACGTTGACAAAGGTCTTTTCCCTCAAGCATTTTGTAAAATAGTTCCAGATCATTTAAGTAACGACGAAGATTATTGTATCGTAATGCATGCAGATGGTGCAGGTACAAAATCAGCGCTTGCCTACATGTATTGGAAAGAAACGGGTGATGTTTCTGTTTGGAAAGGAATTGCTCAAGATGCACTGATAATGAACATCGATGATTTATTATGTGTCGGAGCAACAGATAATATTTTACTTTCATCAACCATTGGGAGAAATAAAAACCTCATTCCTGGAGAGGTTCTTTCTGCGTTAATTAATGGAACGGAAGAATTATTAACCGATTTGCGTTCACAAGGAATCGGAATTAATTCAACAGGTGGAGAAACAGCTGATGTTGGTGATTTAGTTAGAACTATCATTGTCGATTCGACGGTTGTTGCAAGAATGAAGCGAGAAGACGTAGTTTCTAACCACACCATTCAAGATGGAGATGTAATTGTTGGTTTAGCTTCTTTTGGTCAAGCAACTTACGAAACAGAATACAACGGAGGAATGGGAAGTAACGGCCTAACTTCTGCTCGTCACGATGTTTTTAGCAAAGAATTGGCAACTAAATTCCCTGAAAGTTTCGACCCTGCTGTACCAAGCGATTTAGTTTATTCAGGAACAAAGAAATTAACAGATGCAACTGATTCGCCATTAAATGCTGGGAAATTGGTTCTTTCTCCAACAAGAACATACGCTCCAGTAATCAAGCAAATTTTAGATAAATATAGAAAGCAAATCCACGGAATGGTTCACTGTTCTGGAGGCGCACAAACGAAAGTGTTGCATTTTGTAGAGAATGTGCATGTGATAAAAGACAATTTATTTCCAATTCCACCTTTGTTTAAAATGATTCAGGAAGAATCTAAAACAGATTGGAAAGAAATGTACAAAGTATTCAATATGGGACACCGAATGGAAGTTTATGTCCCTCAAGAATTGGCAAATGAGATCATAGCAATTTCTGAGTCATTTAATATTGATGCGCAAATTATTGGGCGAGTAGAGAAGGATGAGGGAAAGAAATTGACCATCAACTCACCTTATGGAGAATTTATTTATTAATTCTTCCAACAAGACGAATAATGAACGATTTACTACAGAAACTAGAAGCAATTAACATCCGATTTATCGAGGTAGGAACACAGATTGTGGATCCTGACATCATCGGCGACATGAAGCGGTATGTAAAATTAACGAAGGAATACAAAGACCTTGAAGAGCTCGTTGTTATATATAAAGAATACAAAGGACTTATCGATAACTTAGAAAGTTCTAAAACACTTCTAAAAGAAGAAACTGATCCTGAAATGCGAGAAATGGCAAAGATGGAAATCGATGAGCTAGAAGGAAAGCGTCCTGAGATGGAAGAAGATATCAAGATGATGCTTATTCCAAAAGACCCAGAAGATGACAAAAAAGCAATCATGGAATTGCGTGCTGGAACAGGTGGAGACGAAGCATGTATTTTTGTGGAAGATATTTTCAGAATGTACACGATGTTCTTCAAAGAAAGAGGCTGGAAATATGAGGTTATCAATTCCAATGAAGGAACGGTAAAAGGTTATCGTGAAATAGCAATAGAAATTGATGCACCAGCAGCATACGGAGTGTTAAAGTTTGAATCAGGTGTGCATCGTGTACAACGTGTTCCAGAAACAGAATCTCAAGGTCGTGTGCATACATCTGCAATTACAGTAGCTGTGTTGCCAGAAGCAGAAGAAGTTGATTTTGATTTGAATATGTCAGATGTGAGAAGAGATACCTATCGAGCATCTGGTGCAGGTGGTCAACACGTCAACAAAACAGAATCAGCAATTCGATTAACGCACATTCCAACAGGAGTTGTTTCAGAATGCCAAGATGGTCGTTCGCAACATAAAAATTACGACAAAGCACTTTCAATCTTGCGTTCCCGACTGTATCAAATAGAATTGGATAAAATAAACAGTGAGCGTTCTGAACATCGTAAATCTTTGGTGTC
>DQTF01000148.1 GCA_015662935.1 Crocinitomicaceae bacterium
CCAAGAGATTCTGACCATTGTCCGAGTAATCCTGCAAGTTTACTTCCGAATCCAGTCATTGCAAAATAAACTCCCATCATAATTGAAGCATATTTTAAAGGTGCTAACTTTGTAATAAAAGAGAGTGCTACAGGAGACAAACAAAGTTCACCAATTGTATGAAACAAATATGCTGCAACCAACCAATACATTGCTGAAGATCCTGTGCTTTCATATTGGGCAACGGCTCCTGTCATAAAAAAGAAACCCATACCCATGATAATTAATCCTAAAATCATTTTAAATAACGATGAAGCTTCTTTTCCTTTCAATTTTCTTTTTGCCCAAAAGCCGGCTACAACAGTTCCAAAAATTACAATAAACAATGCATTTAAAGATTGAAACCAAGTTGCTGGAATTTCGAAACCAAACAACATTCTATCAGTTTTAGCTTTGGTATAAATATTCATTAACCCACCAGCTTGTTCAAATGCTCCCCAAAAGAGAATAACTATTAGAAAAGAAATCATTAAAACAAGTACTCTATCTTTCTCTATCTTAGTCAATGGTTTTTTCATTGCGGCTTTCTCTTCCTCATTCCCAGAAGAACCTAGGAAGTTACCAACATTTTTCAAATGCTTTTGACCTACAGCATATTGAATTAAACCTAACAACATTCCAAATCCTGCTAAACCAAACCCATAATGCCATCCTATTTCTTCTCCAACATATCCAACAATAATACTAGCTAAAAATGCGCCAACATTAATACCTATATAAAAAATTGTAAACCCTTTATCTCTTCGTATATCACCTTGCTTGTATAAGCCACCTACCATAGTTGAAATATTCGGCTTTAACATACCAACACCTAATACAATAAATACCAATCCTGTATAAAATGCCCAAGTTTGTTCAACAGCTAGAATACTATGTCCTATAAGTAATAGAACCCCTCCAACATAAACTGATTTCTTTTGCCCCAAAAATTTATCAGCAATTATTCCACCAGGGATTGACATTACATAAACCATCATTGTATACCAACCGTATAGAGCTAAAGCTTCTCCATCAGTCCATCCCATTCCAGGATTAATAACATCCGTTTTTTCAACTAAATACAAAGTAAGAATTGCGCGCATTCCATAGTATGAAAAACGTTCCCACATTTCCGTAAAAAACAATACATATAATCCGATTGGGTGTCCAAATAAGGTTTTCTCTTCTTCTAATGTCAATTCTTGGCTCATAATCTTCTTTTTTTTGAGTTTGTGAATGTAATAATAAATTCGCTAATTCAAGACATAAATCACATTCTCTGTCCTCCCTAAAACTTAATCGGTTGAAAATCAACATCCATCTACCTCTTATAGCTCCTTGTATAATCAATTTTCTACATCGTTTTAGTTTGATTATATTTGCGCAACCAAATTAGACAAATGAAGCAGTATTTTATTTTCTCCATATTAATTATTCAAATCCTATTTTCATGTTCTCCAAATCAGAAAAATGAAAACAATGAATCTTTAGCACACGTAGAAACAATTAAAGACCAACATACTAGGGCTAATATTGAAGAAATCAGAACAACTCATCTTCATCTAGAATTGGACATCAACTTTGAAAATAAAATAATCTACGGAGTTGCTCGTCATCAAATGAGTGAGAATAATATTGATCACGCAATTTTTGACATTAAAGGTTTAGAAATTATTAAAACGACTGTTGGGGAGAAAGAGGAAACAGCTGCCGATTTTACTATTAGTGATGATGATGAACTTTTGGGAGCTGCTTTAACTGTAAAAATAGAACCAGGTACTCAATTTATCAATATCTATTACCAAACAACTGAAAATTCTGAAGCCCTTGATTGGTTACCTGCAGAATTAACAGAAGGTAAAGTGCATCCTTATTTATACACACAAGGACAAGCAATCTTAACCCGCTCATGGATTCCTTTGCAGGATTCTCCAATGAATAGAATCACCTATTCTGCAGACATCACTGTTCCTAGTGAATTAATTGCAGTTATGAGTGCTGACAATCCAACCGAAAAGAATGATGAAGGAAAATATCATTTTATGATGAAACAAAAGATTCCTTCTTACCTAATTGCTTTAGCTGTTGGAGATTTGGTTTATACTTCTTTGGGAGAAAATTGTGGTATCTATTCTGAAAAAGAACTTGAAGATGCCTGCGCTTATGAGTTTGGAGATTTGCCTAAAATGATTTCTGCAGCAGAAGGACTTTACGGAGAATACCTTTGGGATCAATACGATATTGTGATGCTACCCTACTCTTTTCCTTTTGGAGGAATGGAGAACCCTAGATTGACTTTTGCTAACCCAACCATTCTTGCAGGAGACAGAAGTTCAACATCGGTAGTTGCACACGAACTAGCTCATTCTTGGTCTGGAAACCTTGTTACTAATGCTACTTGGGATGACTTCTGGCTAAATGAAGGATTTACTGTCTACTTTGAGAATAGAATCATGGAAGAAATTTATGGCAAAGAAACAGCAGACATTCTAGCTACGATTGAATACCAAGATTTGACTGCCTCAATTACAGACATTGGACAAAGCGAATTCCCGGAAGACACACGTTTAAAACTAGAGCTAAACGACAGAAATCCAGATGAAGGAATGACTGATATCGCTTATGTAAAAGGAGCTTTCTTCTTAAGAACAATCGAACAGTCAGTAGGACGAGAAAAACACGACTCCTTTTTAAGTCAATACTTCCAAGATCACGCTTTTCAATCTATCACAACTGAAATTTTCGTTGAAGATTTAAAAAATAAGTTATTAGACCCGAATGCAATTTCCTTCAATATTGATGAATGGATTTATCAAGAAGGGTTACCCGAAAACCACCTAAAGATTAAATCACAGAGGCTAGAAAAAATGGTTGCGATTGCAGAAAAATCTAAGACTGGTAAAGACATCTTCTCAAGTGATTTTAAAGATGCTGAAAGAAATGATTTCATTACACAAGAGTGGCTAACATTCTTCAGGACGCTTAGCCCAGAAACTTCTATTGCAACAATGACTCAATTAGATGCTCAGTTTAAGTTTTCTTCAGACGCAAATGCTATCGTCAAATCTGATTGGTTTAAATTATCTGCACAAACTCATTACAGAGAGCAAAGTCCTGAAATGCAAAAATACCTTATCAAAATTGGTCGAAGATGGTTAATTGAAGGGATTTATCAAATTTTAATGGATTCAGATGATGCACAAGATCATCATTTTGCTAGAGAGACTTTTGAGAAAGCAAAGAATGGTTATCACTTTGTTTCTAGAAGTACGATTGAGGGAATTGTAAAAAAGTAATCTCCTTTAAATCAGCGATTCTCATCTATCTAAAAATCTCCCCTCTCAAAACACCCTACTAAAATCTTATTTAAACATGACCTAGGTCATATTGAAAGTTGTTTAGCCTCCATACATTTGTTATATAATAACTAATAACAATTAAAATGAAAGCAAAGCACTTAATCTTATCCGCAGTATTGATTACTGCATTAGTTTCATGTAATAATGAAGCCACTGAAGAGGTTGCAAATGAAGCAGCAACAGAAACAACAGCAGAAAGCACAAATGAGGACCATGGTCAAGCAGGTGTAGCAGCAGTGGAGGGCGAAGATCCTAACGCGTTACAACTTGCAATGTCAATGGATGATTTTTCTACATTGGTCGTTGCAGTAAAAGCTGCGGGAGTTCAAGATGCGCTAGTTAACGCTGGACCATTAACTGTTTTTGCTCCTTTAAATACAGCTTTTGATAAGTTACCAGAAGGAACAGTCGAAACTTTATTAAAACCAGAAAGCAAAGCTGACTTATCTTTTATACTAGTCAATCATGTTGCTCCAGCAAATTACCCAATGAAGCAATTAAAAAAAGAAGCGAAGAAAGGTCGTAAATTATACATGGCTTCAGGTAAATATTTAGAAGTTGAATACAAAGACGGAAAAGTATTCGTAGGAGGAACAGAAGTTTTACAATCAGTAAAAGTGAGTAATGGTTGGGTACATGTCATTGATGATGTATTAGTTCCAGCTGAGTAAACAAATACAATTAACTAAAAAATAAAAAACGATGAAAATTAAAATTTTATCCTTATTAACAATTACTACTTTGTTCTTCGCTAGTTGTGGAGGAGAAGAGAAAGCTAAAGAAGTAGTAAACGAAGTTAAAGAAGAGGTAACTGAAAACATAGAAGAAGCTGTGGAAGCAACAGGAGATATGGCTAATATAGGAATAGGCCCAATTACTTCTGTTGAACTCGGAGATTTAGATGCAGATTTGGCAGATGAAGGCAAAGAGATTTACAAAACAAACTGTACTGCGTGCCATAAATTTGGAAAGAGATACATCGGACCAGCTTTAGAAGGACTACTCGAAAGACGTTCTCCAGAATGGGTAATGAACATGATGCTGAATCCTAAAGAAATGATTACTAAAGATCCTATCGCAATGGAATTGTTGGCAGAATATAGCACTCAAATGGCTGACCAACAACTTTCTGAAGATGATGCAAGAGCAATTTTAGAATTCATTAGAACGAAAGATTAATAATAGTAATACCAAACACATTATTTTAAAACAAAAAATATGAAAAAATCAATTATATCAATGTTTGCAATTGCTGTAACAACTTCGCTAATGGTGAGTTGTGGCGGTCCAAAAAGCAAATCAGACAGAGGTGCTATTGCAGGAAATGCAGCAGAAAAAGTATACGTTGCACCAGGAGAACATGATTCTCACTACGCATTCATCTCTGGTGGTTTCAGTGGGCAGTTAGCTGTTTACGGACTTCCTTCTGGACGTTTATTTAGAGTGATTCCAGTATTCTCTCAAGATCCAGAAAAAGGATATGGATACAGTGAAGAAACTAAGCCAATGTTAATGACCTCACATGGTTTAATTCCTTGGGGAGATTCACATCATCCAGATATTTCTCAAACAGAAGGTTCTGTTGATGGTCGATGGGTGTTTATTAATGAAAATAACACTCCTCGTATTGCCAGAATTAGCTTAAAAACGTTTGAAACAGAAGAAATCATTGAAATCCCTAATTCTGCAGGAAATCACAGTTCTTCTTTCGTAACTGAAAACACTGAGTACGTTGTTGCAGGTACACGTTTCGCTGTTCCTTTTCCTCAAAGAGATATGCCTATCAGTGAAATGAAAGGTAACTTTAAAGGAGCTTTAACATTCATAAAAGTTGATCAAGAACATGGTCACATGGACATTGCTTTCCAATTGAGAATGCCTGGTTTCAATTATGATTTATCTCACCCAGGTCGTGGTAAGTCTCATGGTTGGTTCTTTTTCTCAACTTATAACACAGAGGAGTCTAATACATTAATGGAAGTAAATGCATCTCAAAATGACAAAGATTTTATTGCAGCGATTAACTGGAAAAAAATTGAAGAGTATGTGGCAAATGGTGGTGGTACGAAAATACCAGCTAAATATGCACACAACACTTGGAATGATGATGAGCATACTGCTAAAACAGTTATGGAAGATGAAGTATTAGTAATCGAGCCTTCTGAGGTTCCTGGTGCTATTTTCTTCTTACCTACTGCAAAATCACCTCACGGCTGTGATATTGATCCAACAGGAGAATACATTATTGGTAATGGTAAATTAGCTGCACAAATGACAATTCACTCATTTACTAAAATGCTTAAAGCAATTGAAGACAAAGCTTTTGATGGAGATGCTTATGGTATTCCAATCATTAAATTTGATGCTGTTAATTACGGTACTTTAGATCAACCAGGACTAGGACCTCTTCATACTGAATTTGATACAAGAGGAAATGGTTATACTACTTTCTTTATCTCTTCTGAGGTTGTGAAATGGAACATCAAAGATTTGAAAATCATTGATAGACATCCTGTTTACTATTCTGTAGGTCACTTGATGATTCCTGGTGGTAACTCAAGAACACCAGATGACAAGTATTTAGTTGCGATGAACAAGATTACAAAAGATCGTTACTTACCAACTGGTCCTGAAGTTTGTCAATCAGCTCAGTTATTTGATATCTCTGGAGAAAAAATGGAACTTCTTTTAGATTTCCCTACAATTGGTGAACCTCATTATGCTGCAGGTATTGCTGCAGAAAAAATTGAAGGTAACACAACCAAAATCTTTAAGTTAGATGAAAACACACACCCATATAGAGTAACAAACGAAGCAGAAACAAAAGTGGTTCGTGAAGGGAATAATGTTCATATTTATATGTCAATGATTCGTTCTCACTTCTCTCCAGACAACATAGAAGGTGTTAAAGTTGGAGATAAAGTTTACTTCCACGTTACCAACTTAGAACAAGATTATGACGTTCCTCATGGAATCTCAATGATCGGTGCTAATACTTCTGAATTGTTGATCATGCCAGGTAGAACAACTACTTTCACATGGGAACCAAAAGCAGTTGGTGTTTGGCCATTCTATTGTACAGATTTTTGTTCAGCACTTCACCAAGAAATGCAAGGATACGTTAGAGTATCAGCAAAAGGTTCAAACACACCTCTCAAGTATACACTTGATGGTGATGTACCTGGAGAAGATGAAGAACTATAGTTTTAGTTAGTTGTACAGAAAGGCGAGTGATTTATTTAAAATTGCTCGCCTTTTGATTTTGTATTAAATAGTTGATTAACAATTTAGTATGTATCATTAGTTACATATAAAGTTTAGCAAATATTGTATCTTTATTAAAAAGAAATAATTAAATTAAAAAGCATGAAAAAGTCAAAATTATTAATGATCATAGGGTCCTTTTTATTATTAGGATTATTCGTATTTCCTCTTTGGAACATTACACTAGAAGCACCACAATATCCAATTCCATTAGGAATGGATATTCACATAAATAAATTTACAGATACACATGAATTTGATATTAAAAACATCAATTTAATGAACCATTATGTTGGAATGCAATACATTCCTGAAACGATTCCTGAGTTTAAAATTTTTCCTATTGTTATTGGAATAATGGTTTTTTTCGGGATAACTATTGGTTTTATGGGAAAATATAAATTGTATATGACTTGGTTTGTCTTGATGTCATTGCTTGGAATTGCTGGCATGTATGATTTTTACCTTTGGGAATATGACTATGGTCACAACTTAAGTCCTGAAGCAATCATGAAATTTACAAATCCTGATGGTTCTGTTATGGGATTCCAGCCTCCACTATTTGGTTCTAAAGACATATTAAACTTTACTGCCCACTCCTATCCTTTAGCAGGAGCTTGGTTTATGTTTACTGGAATGTTAATGACCTTTATTGCTTTCTTCGTAGGAAAAAGAGAAGCTAAGAAAAAATAATTTACTTGTATTCTTTTGTATATTTGACTTATGATTAATTTCAATAAATCATTAGCAGTAATAGGTTTTTTACTGTTCTTATCTTTATCTTCTTGCTCTGTTGAACCTCAAGAGATTAAATACGGCAATGTACATTGCCATCATTGCGACATGACAGTTGTTGACAAAAGTCACGCTGCTGAATACGTCACAAAAAAAGGAAAAGCTTATTTCTTTGATGCTGCTGAGTGTTTAATTATGAAATTGAACGATGATAAAAATGAACATGAAATGGCATTTATCCTTGTTTCAGACATCAATAACCCAGGGAATTTAATTGATGCTGTGAGTGCTAGTTTTGTTGTTAGTGAAGCCATCAAAAGTCCAATGGGAGCAAATCTTGCATCATTCAATTCGCAAAAAACAGCCGATGATTTTTCTGCAAAAAATGGAGGAATTGTTTATAATTGGTCAACTATCAAGTCACAACTCAGCAAGTAAATGAAAATTGTATTCCTTTTGTTCTTACTGATGCAGTTTTCTGCAAATGCAACAACATTTACTGTTTGCAAGACATGTAAAATTAACTCCATCAAAAAAGCAGTTTCTCTAGCTGAAGATGGAGATAAAATCATCGTCAAAAAAGGAGTTTACAAAGAATTTAATATTCAGGTTTCTAAAGCAATACAAATCATTGGAGAAGACTACCCTATTCTTGACGGGCAGAATAAATCAGAAAGTATTTTTGCAATAAAAGCAGACAACTTCTCTATCGAAGGTTTTAAATTCAGAAACGTTGGAATAAGTTATACTAAAGAAATTGCTGCAATTTTCGTTTCTGGTAGTACTAACTTCACGCTATCAAATAATCAATTGGAAGATGTCTTTTATGGCTTCATTGTACAAGATTGTAAATATGGATTACTCCAAAATAATACAGTTGTTGGTCACGCAATCAAAGAGTCTAATTCTGGCAACGGTTTTCATCTTTGGAAATGCAAACATATTCGCATCGAACATAATACTGTTTCAGGTATGAGAGATGGAATTTACCTTGAGTTTGTCAATAAAAGTAGTATCTCTCACAACACTAGTTTTGATAATGTTCGTTATGGCTTACATTTTATGTTCTCAAATAACAATGAATACCATCACAATGAATTTAAAGCTAATGGTGCCGGAGTCGCAGTAATGTTCTCAAAATTTATTAAGATGCACCACAATACGTTTCACTTTAATTGGGGACCAGCATCCTATGGTCTTCTCTTAAAAGAAATTTATGATGCTGAAATAGTTGACAATGTTTTTGAGCAAAATACAATAGGAATTAATATAGATGGGTGTAATAGAATCAATTACAAAAACAATCATTTCATCCGTAACGGCTGGGCATTAAAATTCATTGGAGGTTGTTACACCAATGTTTTTGAATTCAATAACTTTCAACACAATGCCTTCGACCTATCTTATAATAGTCGCTTAAATGACAACAGATTTGAGGCAAATTATTGGAGCGAATACTCAGGGTACGATTTAGACAAAAATGGCATTGGAGATGTTCCGCACAGACCTGTTAAACTATTCTCTTACATAGTGAATCAAACACCTCAAACATTAGTTCTGTTAAGAAGCCTTTTTGTTGATATTATCAATTTTTCGGAGAAGGTATCCCCTGTTTTTACTCCAGACAACTTACTCGATACAAAACCATTAATGAAACCTATTAATTCTATTGTAGAATGATTGAAATTAAAAATTTGCATAAAAAATTCGGAAAACTAACTGTTCTTGAAGAGTTAGACTTGACGATTAACAAAGGTGGGATTTTTGCAATTCTTGGACCTAATGGATCTGGAAAAACAACATTGATTAAATGCATTCTAGGAATGGTTATTCCTAATAAAGGGGAAATAGTTTTAGATGGAAAAAGTATTTTGAAAAAATGGGAATACCGAAACAACTTGAATTACTTACCTCAAATTGCTAACTTCCCAGGTAACCTTTCTGTCATTGAGTTGCTAAAAATGGTAAAGAATCTTCGCCCAAAAGAATCCAATGAAAAAGAATTAATTGAGCTTTTTGGCTTGACCCCATTCTTGAACAAGAAATTAGGCAACCTTTCTGGAGGAACAAAACAGAAGGTCAATCTTGTTCTCACTTTTATGTTTGACAGTGAATTAATCATTCTCGATGAACCAACTACTGGATTGGACCCTATTGCATTAATTCACTTAAAAGAATTAATTGCCAAAGAGAAAGAAAAAGGAAAAACAATTTTAATCACGACACACATCATGAGCTTAGTCGACGAGATGGCAGATGAGATTGTCTTCTTACTAGATGGCAAAATTTACTTTAAAGGCAGTGTTGACTCACTTAAAAAACAAACAGAACAAGAGAATTTAGAACATGCTATTGCGAACCTTATTGAGAAGCAATACCAAACAGCAACTACAAAATAACTCGACTATGTTAAAGATTTTAAAATACAGCATTTACGATTTATTGAGAAGTAGATGGAGCTACGTTTATTTCATCTTCTACTTGATGCTTTCATTTTCGCTTTTCTTTTTGAACAACGATATTGATAAAGCGATTATCACGTTGATGAATGTCATAGTAGTTTTAACTCCATTAATCGGGACGATATTTGGTGTCATGTATTATTACAGCTCCAAAGAATTTACAGAACTACTTCTTGCTCAGCCAATTAAAAGAAGTAAGATATTCATGGGGCAATACATCGGAATCTCTTTGTCTTTGACATTAAGTTTGGTTTTAGGAATCGGAATCCCATTTGTGATTTATGGTTTATTCAAATCAGCTGCTGTTTTTGATTTCACGCTATTGCTTGTTGTAGGCGCATTCTTAAATTTTATTTTCGTTGCTCTAGCCTATAATATTGCGCTTTCTATCAACAATAAAATCAAAGGATTTGGATACGCAATATTAATGTGGTTGACTTTTGCTGTCATCTACGACGCTGTATTCATGGGACTTCTCATACACTACAATGATTATCCACTAGACCAGTTCACATTGATTGCAACTATGTTAAATCCGATTGATTTATCAAGGATATTGATTCTATTAAAACTAGATGCTTCTGCCCTTTTAGGTTATACTGGAGCATTCTTGCAAAGTTTTTACGGTACCAGCATGGGACTAATTGTTTCTCTTTCTGCACTAAGTATGTGGATCGTTTTGCCTATTCTGAGAATGAGAAGTAAATTGAAAAAGAAAGATTTTTAATAGTTGTTCTATTAACTTTCTGCTAAAACTTTCATTAAATCTAGTGAGCTGACCATACCGGTTACTTTATCTTCTTCCATCACAACAAGATGATGTACTTTATGTTTTACCATTGTTGCAGCAGCATCTTTTACCCTGTTGTTCTGAACAATCACGTGAATATGTGTTGACATAATATCTTTCACTAATAAGTTTTCATCTTTGCATTTCGCAGAATCACTCGACGATACAATTCCTATGATAGAACCACCTGGATCAAGCACTGGTACGGCATTTATATTCTTGCGATTAAAAAGGTCATTTAAGAATTCAACTTTTAAGTAATCATGAACAACGACAACTGGTGAACTCATTATTTCTGCAACTCTCATATGGTTATTTTAGAATATAAATTTAACGAAAAAATCACTGATTTCGTTCTGATTCTTTAGAAATGATTTTTTAGTTGGTCAATGCTAACTTTTTGATCCTGATATTGGTCTTCAATTTCAGCAACCACTTGAATAGTGTTCACATTTTGAATTCTTGCCTTCTCTCCTATTTCGTTCAATACAAACAATTCTCCAGCAGAGAATCGTGTTTCATCATCAAGGTGTAGAATATTGTCCGCTTCAATGATTAACTGAACCTGATTTCCTTTTTTAGGTACTGCGACAAATTTCCAATTAGATGCAACAATCGAATGCTCATTCATCAACTCATCATAAATATCGAATATTCTATTCCAATCCTTTGCTTGTTTACAATAATGAAACTCCCAATTAGATAATTGTGGAGCATTCTTCATTATTTCTCGACTAATTTTCAATAAATCACCATCTCCATTCGGTGAAATTGTCAAACTCCATGGTTTTGATTTACCGGGTGCAATTTCCCACGAGAAAAGTCCAAAATCTAGAATTCTATTATCCAAACTTTCTACAATGTAGTCTGCGGTCAACTCATTATCAACGACATCAATAATTTCTTCCTCATTGGTAACAAACCAATCCCAAAGCTTTTCTATTTTTAATTTACTCATTTCTTTTCCGATTTTCTTTATCTTAACAATTCCCAGGCACTTTTATACCCTCCAATTTCTTCGACGTACGTTAAAAATTCTGCAAAGA
>DQTF01000250.1 GCA_015662935.1 Crocinitomicaceae bacterium
AATTGAAGTAACAGAATCAGGGGAAGATATTTTAAAAAATGCAAGTTTTAACCGCTTTGGTTTAATTTCAGCTATTTTACTAATTGTAGGTTGTTTAGGCGGAATTACCGTTGGAATGGGAGCTGTGAATGATCTATTTGCACTTTCCCTTGTGGTAATTACGACTATGACTACTTTAAGTTTACTCCTCGCAATTGCCCCAATGAAATATATTTTCACATCTGGAATTATTGCAGTTAGCGTTGACGTAATATTATTAGCCTATTATTTATTGTTCTAAGAACGATTATCATTAAGACGATAAGGGAAGTGTAATTGTAAATACAGTTCCCTTATTTTTTTGAGAATCGAATTCTATTTGTCCTTTGTGATTTTCGATGATTTGTTTGACCATTGCTAACCCTAGCCCTGTTCCTGTGCTTTTGGTAGTGAAATAGGGGACAAATATTTTGCTTTGCTTTGCTTCATCAATGCCTACACCATTATCTTGGACGGTAATAATAACATGCTCTTCACTTTTCAAAATGTTGATGTCTATTTGGCCTTGCTCTTCACTAGGAATTGCTTGAATGGCATTCTTTATTAAATTATTAAAGACCCGAATAAATTGATTTCTATCGGCTATAATAACAACGCTTTCAGTATTTGAGCTCACAGAAATATGTATTGCTTCATCGTTCTCAAAAACTTCTTTGACACCTTTTATCAATGGTACTAAGTCCAGTTGTTCTTGACTCGGATTCGGCATTTTCGCAAAGCTCGAAAACTCATTGGCTATTTTGGTCAGCGCATCAATTTGCTCAACGATTGAATTGGCAACCTTCTTTAACTTATCGCCTGAAGACGGATCGTTTGGGTCATAGGTTCTCAGTAATTGCTGCACACTCAACTTCATTGGTGTAAGGGGGTTTTTAATCTCATGTGCAACCTGCTTAGCCATTTCTCGCCAAGCCATTTCTCGTTCACTTTTAGCCAATTGTTGAGCGGTAAACTCCAACTCCTCCAGTTTTCTGTTGTAATCTTTCACCAAAGAACCGATTTCATCTTCTTTATCGTAAGAAATAGGTTCGTTTTGTTTCCCAAACTTTACATTCGCAAAACTGTCTTGAATGATTCTTAACGGAGAAGTCAACCAGTTGGAAATGAAAATTGCAAGAATTATAGAGATGGCAAGCAAGAGAATAAACACATTAATAATTGCAACCAAGAATTTTTGGATTTGATGCTCAAATTCTCTTTGTTGCCCAAAATGTTGGAGGTTAATAAACCCCATTAAAACATTCGCATTGTTATAGAAAGGTTTATATGCCGAAGAATAATTTAACTTTCCGATATTTTCTTTCTGAATAAACTCACTTTGCTTCATGAATTTAAGGTGATTAACAGCAATAGGATTCATTTGCTCACTCAATAAACCGACATTAAACACTTTGGGTCTGGAGGTTGCTAAAAGATAACCTTGCTTGTCGTATAGATTTATATCAGTATAGAATACTCGTGCAAATTTTTGGAGAATGTATTGCATCCTGTCCCCATTCTCATTGATGGATAAATTTTGATAGCTCCCTAATTTTGCTTTTACCTCCGTTTGCACAGAACTTAGTTTTTCACTGATTACATCATTGGTCAACTGGTTGTATTGGGAGGTTACAAAAAGTCCACTTCCCCAACCGAATGCAAGCAATGAAATGAATACAAGGGCAATTAGAACCGCTTGAATTTTCATGGCTAAACTCAATGTTTTTCCGAAACCTTTTTTGGTGTTCACTCTAAACAACAAAGGCATTAAAAGCAATCCGTATAAACTAAATAAATAGGAGAATGAAGTGATGAAATCGATGAATGTATGATTTCGAATGGATAGCATCACTAGATCTTTATCTGATTTTGTGAGCGCGTAATGGTTGAACTTCCCATAATTAAAGAAACCACTTTTCTTAATTGCAGGCGGAATCATTACCTGTTGGTTAGACGGGTAATTGAAATCACCATAATGTGTAATCAATCGAGATGTTTGATATCTAGCAATGGAATACGCTTCCAAAGGTTCTAGAACATTCGACTTGGAAGAAATCAACAATCTTGGAAAACCAATTTCTTCAGGAATTTTTTTTGATTTTAAAGTGCAAAATAAAATTGCTTTTGTGCCATCCTTTCCTGTAATTTCTTGTCGAACAATGTAATTGAATTGTTTGGTATAATCATCAATGAAGAAGATATTCGAATCTATTTCTGATGCGATTCCCGAATTTTCAACGATGCTGTTGAGTTCATCAAACTGCGCTGTTGAATCTTTTAATTTTTCGATTAACGGAAGGTGTTGCTCACTAAACAAATGAAAATCGAGTTCGTAGCGCTCCCAATAATTATTGAATACACGCCTTTCTAATCCTTCTTGAAAAGCAGACACACTGATAAATTTAGGATCAGAAATGAATCGTTTTAAAAACTTGTCGTTCTTTAATTTTGTGGAAGTTGAAAGGTATTCTATTTCTGTGATGACATCTTGTTCTGTAAGAAGTTGCTTGGCGTAAATTGCTCTTTCGCTTCTTTCTTTTTCTACGTTAAAATGCTCCATAACGGATGCAAGAACAATAGAGAATACGAGCAAAAGAATTATTCCTGCACCGAGTTGATTTGATTTTCTATGACGATAAATTAAGTAGATAATTAGCTCATAAAAGAATAAAGGGAAAATTGCAGCGAGTATTAATTGGTTGCCAAAATTGATTTCACTTAGAAAGAAAATACAACTTAGCACAAAGCTAAGCATGGCAAGTTGAGCACCTGTAATTAATTGCTTTTGACAGGCTTCAGCAATCACTTTTACTAATTTAAAGTAACTGTAAAAGAAAACTCCGAGACTTGAAAGTGCTAGAAAAGAGAAGATATCTAACGAAAAGAGTTCGGTAATTATCAATGATATGGAAGAATGTTCAATTAACCCTTTTGTTAAAAACAGAAATAAAGCCCAACAAGCAAAAGAAAGGACGTAGAGAAAAAACACAAGGTGTTTTTCCCGCTTTCCTTTTTTTAAAGTTGATATAAAAGATTGAAGTTCATTGAATAGGTATATCAACACTAAAATATTAACCAAGTATTCAAAAAAGTTAGGAAATAAAGGGTTGGCACCGTACAAACTTGGGTCTAGGGCAATGGCCCCGTTTAAAAAACCGAACCAATTGAACTGCAAAGAGAGCAAACGTAATGCAATCACTGTTATTGGAATGCCCCATTTAACTTTTTTGCGGATACTTTTTCTTTTCTCTCTAATCCAAAACAACCAAAAGGAGATGGTTGCGAGAAGAGTGAAAAGAAGTAAAATAGAATGACTACGGCTAATTACTTGTTGGCTTTCTGGTTCTATTGAAAATAAAAACTCTTTCTTATTCGAGAAAACAGGAAGACCATTTTCTTCATCCAACGTAATGTTTGCCGAGAATGGAATGGACAGCCCCGAAGCAAAATCATTCTTTAAGTCTTTATTTCTAAAAGAATAATCATTCTTAATTAAGAATGATCCACAGATTTGATACGGACCTGCTTCTGTAATTTTGGCATAATACCATCCGTTTTGTAGATGGATAATTCCCTCAGCAGGGAAGTGGATATCCGCAAAACGAATGATTGGCAACTGATTGGTGTTCCAAAAAACCAACGAATCCCTTTGGTAAATATGAATGTTTATATCCTGTTCATTGTTTAAGTTTTGCCATTGTGTTTTAACCTCACCGTAGCGCAATTCGTCCGAACGGTATTTTAAAACTTGATCTAACCTTTCTTCTAAGTGATTGAATTTTGTATTAAAACGCTCAACTGATTTAGAGTGATTCGGAGAAAATATTTGAAAATAAAATGCGATAAATACAACCGTTGAAATTATTGACAAAAATAAAAGGAGGTATTTTTTTAAGCGTTTTATCAAAATTATTTAAGGTCTTTTTAAACGGTTTCTTCTTGTTTTAAGCGCGACTCAATCTCTTTGACAAGGCGTTCAAAATCGTAATCAGCACGAGAATCATTTCTAAACGAAAAATCTGCTTCTTGCTGGTAAGGTAATAGATAATTCTCATAACAAGGCTTAACATGATTGTCCCATTGGTATAAAATTGCAGACCTTGAATAACCTCTAGTTTCTTGATCACGATAAAGACGTCTGTCTAGTTGCGTTTTTGGTTCAACATCGACAAAAATTGAAAAATCAAGATGTTTTTTAACGTTTTGATAGTGAAACAAGAACAACCCTTCAACAATGATTAACTCAGAAGGAGCAATCGTTAACAAAACATGTTTGTCAGGTGGTGAGTTGAAGTGATATTCTTTAACAAGAATTTCATTACCATTGGCCAATTTATCTAAATCAGAAGATAGTTTTTGCTCATCAAGAGCTGTCGGAAGGTCAAAATTATACTCTCCATTTACATCTTTAATTTGCATCTCAATCGGATGGTAATAATTATCCATGATAAAAGTACTCGGCTTGATATCCTGAAAATGTCGTTGTAATCTTTTTAAAAGCGTTGTTTTACCAGACCCACTTCCTCCACAAATTCCTATTATCATTTCTTAATCAATTCAAATTTAACACTTCCTTTTTTTCCCAATTGACTGGTGTCAAAATTCAAAAGGCCTTCTGACAAAATTACGTTAAATTCTTCTTTTTTCTTGCGTTCAAACACACTGCTTGGATTATAAATTGTTCTATCGGTGAAATCATTGTGGGGAGCTTCCAAATTAGATTGATAATAAATCATGCTCACTTTATTGTATCCATTGTGATTAAGGTGGTAACCAACCCCTTCGTTCATCGGATAGATTCCCAATTTTAAATTCTTTTTTTCTATGAAATAATTTAGCTTCATGTGATTTAATTCCTCCCATTCATTCTCTACAAGTTGATAAAGAATAATTTTTGCTCCTGTGTCTCCATTTCTTTGTCCACCAACTAGGTAGAATTTAGAATTGATATAGGTTAGCAGTCCTGTTTCTATGGTTGCTTTATCTTCTAAGTAATAACTTCCTGTAGTCCCAAATCCAATGTTTTCAATTGGAATAAGGTCGTCTGGAGAATTAAAATACAAACCTACTTTTTGCTTTCCTTTAGAGGTAAACTCTTTGACAGACCATCCTTTTGTTTTGTTTTGATAATCCCTGGCTGCAAAGAAAATTTTATCATCTGTAAAACCTACATATTCCCAGTTCCCATAATTTTCATCTTTAAGAGAAGCGTAGGGAATTGATCCTAATTCTACCGCATAGCAAAGAAAGTTGTGATGCGTTATAAATGTTGCAATCTCAACAACACTTTTATTTTTTTTATCTTCGTATCTAAAGTGATGAACTAAGGCTTTATCTGTTACAACAACATTAATCAATTCCAATTTATTGTAATCATACTTCCCCAGTTTTTTAACTGCATTTCCTATTGAAACAGAGGTTGCTTTTACATTACCAGCAGAATTCAATTGACTAAAAGAGACTTTGCCATTTTTTAGATTAAGATTATCTAGAAAATAGACATATCGCGCATTCTCACTAGAAATAAAATAAAACTCTTCTTCTTTTGGGGAGAATTTTTGATCCCAAATACTCGTTTCTTGATTTCCTACGAATGTTAGATTGACTTGTTTTGCATTGCCTTGTGGGTCTTTACTCATTAATAAAGCACCCATTCCTTTCCACTCTATGATGTCATAAAAAGGATATGATACTCCTTCAATTTCAAATGATTGGGAAGAACAGGATAAAATGCTAAAGCAAAAAAGAAAAGATAGAATTTGTTTCATATTTGTATATATTTATAAAAGGTATATCATGATTCTACAAAAACTTAACCAACTTTCTCATAGAGAATTGCGTCTTAATATGTGAAGATTCTACGTAAATCGATTACAATATAACAATTAGGAATTACATATTAGACAGATTGTTATTCATTAATAACGAATGAAAGTTGTATTTTTAGAATCTGTTACTTAAACAAAAATATTTTAAACTATGAAAAAACTACTCTTAATTATTGGGTTATCTCTAGTTGGTTCAATTACTTTTGGACAACAAGGAGATGGAGGTTCGCCTAGATACTCAGGAAACAAAAATGCAATTGATTCTCGATCATTTTCAACACCAGATGTTGCTGTACTGCTTGCAGAAGATGCAATTACGGACGCAACAAAAGACAGTCGTTGGAGGTTTGGTTTTAACAATTATACGAACTTCAATTTAAGCAACTCTGGTACTTGGAGAAATTTATCAAATGGGGGAAAGATTTGGCAGTTGTCGTTAACATGTGCAAATGCATTAACTGTAAACTTAACGCTAGACAATGTAGTTATTCCAGAAGGGAATGAGATGTACGTCTTTAACCCAAGTAAATCATTTATTCTTGGTAAATTCTCTGCTAAACACCTTTATGAAGGTCAATTAGGTACAGAATTAGTCCCTGGTGAAACAGCAATTATTGAATACTATGTTGCTCCAGAAAATCTTGAAGCAATAAGAAGCCTGACAATTAACACGGTAACTCATGGCTATAGAACAGCAGCAGAATTTCAAGCAAAAGCTTTTGGTTCTTCAGGAGGGTGTAATATGAATTCAATTTGTCCTGATGGGGTTCCAATCACAAATGCAATCAGAGCAACGATGATGCTTGTATCGGGAAGTAATGGTTTTTGTACAGGATCAATGATTAACAATACAGCAAATGATGGAACTCCTTATGTTTTAACAGCAAATCATTGCTTTAGCAATCCTGCAACATGGATTTTTAGATTTAATTGGGCTTCAGCTACTTGTGCAAACCCTGGAGGTTCTCCATCGTTTCAATCTATATCTGGTGCGGTTCTACGCTCAAGAAGAACACCTTCTGATTTTTGCTTAGTGGAAGTTACTGGAGGTTTGGAAAATGGAACAGTTCCATTAGCATTTAACACTTATTTCCCTGGTTGGGATAACAATGATACACCTGCATCTTCAGCTCATTGTGTACACCATCCTTCTGGAGATATAAAGAAAATCTCTTTTGATGATAATGCTTTATCATCTGCAAATGGAATGGGGTCAACTGAAGCAAATAGTCAATGGAGAGTTGTTTGGGATAGAAATACGACAACAGAACCAGGTTCTTCAGGTTCTCCTTTATTCGATCAAAATGGGAGAATTATTGGTCAACTTTGGGGTGGAGGAGCTTCATGCGGAAATTTATCTGCACCAGATTATTATGGTAAAGTATCGTATTCATGGAATCCTTCAGGAAGTAACTCAACAAATCAATTAAAGTTTTGGTTAGACCCGTCAAATACGGGAGTAACAACATTAGACGGATACGACCCAATTGTTTTGTGTAGTTCTTCTTATAGTAACTCTTCAACACCTGAAACTTGTTTTAATGATGGAGTAGGAAGTGTTACTGTTACTTTTACAGCTGGTAATTCAACAGGTGCAACTTTTGATATTGGTAATGGACCTCAAGCATCAGGAACCTTTACAGGTTTGACTCAAGGAACTTACGATATTGATGTAATTGATGGGGACGCTTGTTTGACTACTGTGTCAGTTACAGTTTCAGGACCAGCCAACTTAACAATTGGAGCGGGTGTAAATGCTGAGGTTACTGCAAATTCAGGATCTATAAACTTAACAATCAATGGCGGTACTGCAAATTACAGCGTTTCTTGGACAGGACCAAATGGCTTTGCTTCAAGTTCTGAAGATATATCAGGACTTGCTGGAGGCACTTATAATGTTACCGTAACAGATGCGAATGGATGTACTGTTTCAAACAGTTATACAGTTAATTCTTTTGTAGGAATCGAAGAGTTAGATGCTTCTACGGTAAATGTATATCCTAACCCAAGTAATGGGAAGTTCAACATTAAATTTAACATGGGAATGTTAGATAATTTAAAAGTTGAAGTGATGGATTTAGCAGGAAGAATTGTGATTACTAAGATGATATCAACTTCTCCAGAAATAGAGCTAGACATGTCAACTTCTTCTGAAGGAACTTATATCTTACATATCTCTAATGATAATTCACAAATCACAAAAAGAATTGTGGTGAAGAAATAATAAAATTTATTCTTACAAAAAAGCATCAATATTTCTATTGATGCTTTTTTTATGTAATTAAAATTGATAGACGACGAGCTAGTACTTTACAAATATATTCTTAGGCTCGGTAAAGAAACGCAAGGCTTCCCATCCCCCTTCTCTACCAACACCCGAAGCTTTCACTCCACCAAAAGGAGTTCTTAAGTC
>DQTF01000134.1 GCA_015662935.1 Crocinitomicaceae bacterium
CATGACCTGTTTCAATAAAGCAATTGGCATGTCCATCAAATTCTTCTTTTAGTGGTTGACCATCGATGTATCTTAATATATTTTCTTCTAAAATTTCAGACTCAAAGTGAGCGACTGATCCTGCTTTTGATGCTGGGACGTTAGATGCATCACCAATCACAAAAATATTTTTGTGTGCTTTAGATTGTAACGTTGCTTTATTCGTTGGAACAAAATTCATGTCGTCACCTAAACCTGATCGTTCAATCATTTCGTCACCTAGATTGGTAGGAACTGTAACAAGTAAATCATAATCAACTTCAGCTCCGGCATAATCAATGATTTTATTGTTTTTATAATCGACTTCTGCTAGATTGAAATCAACAACTTCTGTTATACCTTTTTCTTCTAAGAGATAATGAAGTGCTTCAGTTGCTTTTGGCTTTGTGAATGCTCCTCCAAGTGGCGTGACAAATGTTATATCAACTTTGTCTCTCATTCCTTTATTTAAGAAGAATGAGTCAGCTAAGAATGCAAATTCTAATGGTGCAACTGGACATTTTATGGGCATTTCAGTTATATGTACCACTAATTTTCCTCCTTGCCATTCACGTAATTTATTTCTTAATCCTTTTGCCCCTTCATAGGTGTAGAAATCAAAAATGTTTTTGTGCCACTTTTCTTCTTTCATTCCTTCGCTTTCTTCAGGAGCAATTTTAGTTCCTGTTGCAATAATTAGAATATCGTATTCTACTGTTTGAGTTTCCAATTTTACTTTATTCTCTTCTGGAAGAATTCTATCAATCTTCTCAAGGATGTAATTAGCTCCTTTTGGAATAAATTTTTCGCCCTTCTTCTTTACGTCCTTTGTTTTGTATAAATCAAAAGGAAGAAATAGGAATCCAGGTTGGTAATAATGCGTTTTATATTGATCAACAATTGTGATGCTCCATTCTTCTTTTGGAAGCTTCTTAATCATGTGATTCGCCATCATTGTCCCTGATGTTCCCGCACCTAATATGAGTAACTTTTTCATGGTGTTATTTTTGTTTTACACTATAAAGTTACATCTGTTTTTAAGTGTTAACTTTGATATAAGTTGTTAAAAAACATGATATTAGTCATATTGAAGAATGTTTTAGTACTTAAGAATTCATACTTTTCTACTTGTAACCCAGTATTACAGCATTATAGAAGTTGGTTTTTCCATTGTAACTTAAGAATAGGGTTGGCGGTACTGAGTATGGGGGGGTGGATTAGAAAATGTTAGTCAAATTCAATACCTATTATACAAACATCATCAACCTGTTCTTGTTTGTTTTTCCACTTTCTAAAGGTTTTTTCCAAAGATTCACGTTGTTGCTTAATGGGGGTGTCAGTAAGTGATACTAATAATGATTTTAAGGGTTTTGATTTGAATTTTTTATCGAATTCACCGCCAAATTGATCCGTGAATCCATCGGAGAATATGTATATTCTATCCTGAGTTAAAATTTCTACTTCTACTTGTGTGAAAGGTTTCGTGTCATTTTCATCTGTGTAACCTACGCTTTGTTTGTTAGGTTTAAACTCAAGTAATTTACCTTTTCGGACAATCCATAAAGGTCTATTGGCTCCAGAAAATTTAACATGATTTGATTCAAATGCGCATAAGGCAATATCCATTCCATCGTAAACAAAACCTTTACTCATAGCAAATGTATTGGCAACAAGTTCTTTTGCCTTATCCAAAATATCAGAGGGCTCTATAAGTGAAAATTCGTTGACGGTTCTGTTTAATGCATTTGCACAAACCATACTTACCATTGCTCCAGGAACTCCATGTCCTGTACAGTCTGCGGCCGCGATGTATTTTGTACCGTTGATTTCCTTTGTCCAGTAAAAATCACCACTAACCACATCTTTAGGCAGATAAAAAACAAAACTATTAGGAAACATATTCGCAATTGACTCTTTAGAAGGAAGAATAGCGCTTTGTAATCGTTTTGAATAATTGATACTGTCAATTATTTCAGCATTTTTTGTTTCAATTAAATCATAAACATCGTTTAAGTCTTTATGAATTCTTGCATTTTCTAATGCGATTGAGACATAACCAGCTAAAGCTTTTAGAATATCAACTTTTTCATTAGAATAGCTGTTTTTTTTGAAGCTATGGACTCCGATTACACCAATAATTTTTTCTTTGATAATTATTGGAAGAATCATAATAGATGAAGGAGGTGTTTCTTTTTTTTGAGAATCTGTTAGAGAAATATATTCAGAAGCCTCTTTATCGAAGTCATTTATTATCATTTGCTTTCGATTTTTTATGCACCAAACTGTAAATTTTCCGCGATGATCCATAGGTACAATAATGTTGTGGATTCGTTTCCCGTTTTTAATGTAGAAAGGGAAATTGATAATTTGATTATCAAGTGTTCCTATGTACATCACGTCTGCGGACATCAGTTTATTTACTTTCTTATAGATCAGTGCAAGTAATTCTTCCAGGTTTAATTTTGAGGCTATTTCCTGACCTATTTGACCTATGGTTTCGATTCTTTTATTCGACTCTTTCAGATAATCTGCCCTA
>DQTF01000213.1 GCA_015662935.1 Crocinitomicaceae bacterium
TATGAGTTTTCTTCGCCAAATGCGTGGAGAGGATTACGAAGCGTTGTCCACAAACCTAAAAAGATTGGTTTCGATTACGGAATTTTAGGTTGTGCAGTAACATGTGCTGATTCTGCAATGATTATAAAATTTAAACACGATAGAACGACCTCAAAACCACCGATGAATCATTTGCGAATTTTTCATAACATTGGTGAGTTTCCGTATTGGTTGCATTTCGGAGAAGATGAATTACTCGTTGAAAGAACAGTTCATAATCCTGAATTGGGTGCAACCGATATTTATTTCACCGACTACATTGATACGTTCAATTTGCAGTTCTGCAGAACTAAAAACGAGGTTCCTGAGCTAGAAATTTATGGGTTTTTGATGATGAATGATGAACCAGGCATATCCTACACTGCGATTGGAATTAACGGTGCAGGACTATACACCTATTTGGGCAATGTCCGTTTTGAAGAACAGTTAAAAACATATCCTCCTGACTTTTTCGCTTATTCTGTCGGTACGAATGATGGCAATGTTCCATACGATAAATTCAAACCAGAAGTGTATAAGCGTAACTTAGAGAAAATGATGCAGATGGCGTTACGAGCTAATCCAGATTGTGCGTTGCTGCTAACGGTTCCTAATGATCCCTATTATCATCGTAGGTATTTGAATAAAAACATTGCTAGAGAAAGAACTGTCATCATTGAATTGGCAAAAGAATACAATATGGCGGTTTGGGATTTATATGGATTAATGGGAGAATTAGGTTCTTCGAAAACATGGAGAAACAACAAGTTAATGCGAAGCGACATGATTCATTTTACATTTGAAGGATACCATTTCAAAGGAAATTTATACATTGATGCACTGTTAAAATTTATGGATCAATTCGAAGAAATAGAAACGAAATCTGAAAATAATAATGGGTAATTTACTTACATCATTTTCGTTCGATTTAGGAGAATTCTTTCACCGCTTCACGACGATTTTTAGTCCTGAAATCGGAGATGGAAGTTCTTTGGTTTTCACCAAACTAGACTTTTGGTTATTCTTCCTTTTGGTCATAGCAGTCTTCTCTTTCTTGCATAAAAAATTATTGGTGAGAAGCATCTTTTTGTCTGTGGTTTCTTTATTCTTCTTTTACAAAACCTCAGGGCTCTATTTCGTCTTATTGATCGTCAGTGTGTTGTTCAATTACTTTTTAGGAAACGGTATTTACAAATCCAAAAAAGACATTTCTAGAAAATGGATTATCGCAATTTCCGCAATTTTTAACCTTTTATTACTAGGTTACTTCAAATACGCGTACTTTTTTACCGATTCTTTCAATGAGATGTTTCACACCAACTACGAATTGGTGAATCAATTTGCACGAATGGGCAACGGTTTTTTTGGAGAAGGAACCTTCGTAGAAAAGATTCTTTTACCTGTCGGAGTTTCCTTTTTTACCTTCCAGAATATAAGTTACGTCGTTGATATTTACCGCAAAGAAATCAAGCCTGTAAAGAACTTTTTCGATTATACGTTCTTCGTGACATTTTTTCCACAGTTAGTCATGGGGCCAATTGTAAGAGCCAAAGATTTTATTCCTCAAATTAGAAAGCCTTTTTCTCTAAGCAAAGATGAATTTAGTTGGTCGGTGATTCAAATTGTGAAAGGATTGGTCAAAAAAATAGTCATTGCCGATTTCTTGGTCATTCATTTTATTGATAAAGTTGTCTTTACTTCAGAAGCCTATCCTGGCTTTGTCAGTGTTTTGGCAATGTTTGCTTATTCTATCCATATTTATGCTGATTTTTCAGGATACACGGACATCGCCATTGGACTTTCTCGCTTGATGGGCTTTGAATTGAAACCGAACTTCAATTCTCCCTACAAAGCGGTGAGTGTTGCTGATTTCTGGAGAAGGTGGCACAAATCTCTCGGTTCTTGGTTGCGAGATTATTTGTATATTCCTTTAGGAGGTAACAGAACCGGAACCTTGGGTTCATATATTGCTATCGTATTGATTTTCACCTTTTTAATATTCATAACGCAATGGTATGCCTTGCTATATGTCTATGGAATTCTAACCATTATATACATCATAGGACTTCTAACAATTAACAATTTCAAGCGTTACGTTCACCGAGATTTAAACCTCATTATTACAATGGTTGTTGGAGGTTTATGGCATGGAGCAAGTGAGAACTTTGTGATTTGGGGGGCGATGAATGGTACTGCATTATTGATATACAAATACTGGAGTAAAATCAGTCCTTACGAAAACAGTAAATGGAGAATAGCAAAGGTCTGGAAGATTTTTCTAACACTGAGTTTTATTACCTTCACAAGAATTTGGTTTAAACTAGATGAAGACGGTATGCCATTAACAATGCTGAATCAAATTTGGAATCATTTCGATTTTGCTTGGGAGACTTTTGTAACTGTTCTAAACACCTATCAAGTCGTTTTTTGGATAATGCTGGGAGGATATATTATTCATTGGTTACCGGATTCAGTTAAGAAAATATATGAGAATGCTTATACACGAATGCCAATTCCATTACAAGCTGTAGCTGTAGCAGTGATTGTTGTTTTGATGTATCAAGCAGTTGGTAGTGAGAGTGCACCGTTTGTTTATTTGCAATTTTAGAATCGACTCGGTCGTACCTCCTTTTTTGATGTTTCGACCGCTAACTCTGTTCGAGTTCCTGCCTATCGGCAGGTAAGTTCGACTTGTTTTGTTTATTCTTCGATAGTTCAAATAGCTGATTTTCGGAGTACAATTAGTCTGCTCTCGAATGCGCCTCATAAAAATCATCGGCACATTTCAGCTTGAATTTTCGTTAAGAATTAAAAGCTGTTTGAGGAGGTACGACGAGTTCTTTTAATTCAAGAAAAAAAGTAAAGTGATTTTTAGATTAAATCATAGCGGATTAGAAATTGACTGCTACCTAAAACTCAAATTTCAACTGTACAGAAACGCTTTTTTTCTCCAAATTCGTATCTAAATTATTCATTGAAATCCCGAGTAATCGAACACTGCTCTTTGGAGGTTGTTGCAAAATTAAATCCGACACAATGGGAAAGAATTCTTTCTTTAGCTGAATAAATCCATCAATGGTTTTGCTCCTAGTTTGTTGAGTGAAGTCTGAGAATTTTAACTTAACGGTAACTGTTCTCCCTTTAATCTTATTCTTCACCAAACGTCTTTCTAATTCTTCGGCAATTTTGCTCAATTGTTCTAGCATAAATTGATTAGAACTTAAATCTTTGCTAAACGTTCTTTCCGCTCCTACTGATTTTTGAATGCGATTAGGTTTCACTTCAGAATGTTGTATTCCACGAACAATGTTGTAAAAATGAGCACCTTGCTTGCCAAAAAACTTATGGAGATAATTTAACGAGAAGCTTTTTAACTGTTTTCCATTAAAGATTCCGTGTGTATTCATTTTCTTAGCTGTTACCTTTCCTACTCCGTAGAATTTTTCGATGGGTAAATCCTCTAAAAAAGTGAGAACCTCTTCTGGTGGAATTGTTTTTTGTCCGTTTGGTTTGTTGATATCCGAAGCAATTTTTGCTGTAAATTTATTGATAGAAATTCCAGCTGATGCATCGAGTCCAACTTCTGTTTTTATGCGGTCACGAATTTCTTTTGCGATTAAACTAGCCGATGGGTTATTGATTTTATTCTCCGTAACATCGAGGTAAGCTTCATCAAGAGAAAGTGGTTCTACAAGATCAGTATAGTCGTGAAAAATGGCTCTTATTTGCTGTGAAATTTCTTTATATCGCTCAAAACGACCTTTTACAAAAATTAATTCTGGGCATCTCCTTGCGGCAATTACACTTGGCATAGCAGAACGCACACCAAATTTTCTAGCTTCGTAACTTGCAGCTGCAACAACTCCTCTTTCTCTACTTCCACCAACAGCAACTGGTTTTCCTTGTAGTTCAGGATTATCCATTTGTTCGACAGACGCATAAAATGCATCCATATCTACATGAATTATTTTTCGAATAGGAAGATCAGTGGTATTCGCTTCCATTCTAAAAAATTAATTTCCCCAGATCTGTCTTACAAAAACAGCTGTGTTTCCAAAATGGTCACCAGCAATGGTGTCGTTATTCGTAATTCCTCCTAAATAACCGATTGTCCCACAAGATTCATTGAGCACTTCTGTCGTTAAATCTGCACCACAAACCCCAGGGTCAAAAGCAAAAACGGTCTTATTTTGAAAAGTATATTCTTTGACAGTTGCACCATTATTACAGGCAACATTTGTATCAAAAGTAAGAAGCTTGTCTTGTAAGCAATCTGTCACAGGGTCTTCTGCATCTTTACTACAACTAGAGAGTGCAACTAATGCAAACGTTAAAATTCCAATTATTTTTTTCATGCTACAATATATTAATTATCTGATTCTCATCCAATTTAGAAAGAACTTACTTTTTTAAGTTTCAACATTAAACGTTCAATGTAGAATTTTGAAATTAAAGGATTCAAAATCTCATCCTTACGTTCTTCAAAGACTCTGATCAATCTTCTTAACCATTGTCAAAATCGTCGCCAACGCAACAGTTTCACCAGTTTCATCATACATATCCACTAAGAATTTTACAATTCCCTTAGCGATATCATTTTCATCTTTTTTCTCTTGATCAATTTTCTCTTTTACGGTAAAGCGAACTCCAATTGTCGCTCCTGGGTAAACAGGTTTTGTAAATCGCGCTTCTTCAACTCCGTAATTTAATAAAACAGGACCTTTCTTTGGATCAACAAATAAACCGGCAGCTTTCGATAACAAGAAATAACCGTGTGCAACTCGCTTCTCGAAAATAGTTCCGTCAAGTGATGTCTCATCCATGTGAGCATAGAAATTATCTCCTGAAACATTCGCGAAATTCACAATATCTGCATCTGTAACGGTGTGCTTATGTGTAAATACGGTATCTCCAATATTCAACTCTTCAAAATGTTGTCTAAACACATGCGGATTTGCTTCTGGCATCTCTGCGCCAACCTGGAACTGTTCTGTTATTTTAGTAATCGTAGTTGGATGCCCTTGAATGGCTGTTCTTTGCATGTAGTGTAAAACTCCACGTTTACCACCCATTTCTTCTCCACCACCAGCACGACCAGGTCCACCGTGTGTTAATAATGGCATCGGAGAACCATGACCTGTGCTTTCTTTCGCACATTCTTTGTTCAGTACTAAAATTCTTCCGTGCATGTGTGCCGCATTGATGACATAGTCTTTTGCTTCGTCATTACAAGGCGTTACAATCGATGAAACCAGTGAACCTTTCCCCATTCGAGCCAGTTCGATAGCATCATCCATTGTTTTGTAGGGCATAATTGTCGAGACAGGACCAAAACATTCAATGTTGTGAACATCCGTTTTATTGAATGGATCATCATTTCTAAATAAGATTGGAGAAAAGAATGCTCCTTTATTTTTATCTGCTCCAACAACATCAAAATTATCGAGGTCACCAAAAACGATGTCTTGTGATTTTGCTAATAATTCAACATTCTCCCGAACTCTTTCTACTTGTAAGTTGGTTGCTAATGCTCCCATTCTAACTCCTTCTTGAGAAGGGTCTCCAATTGTTGTTGTACTCAAACGACTTGCGATTGCTTGTTGTACCTCATCTATTAAATTTTCAGGAACCAATATTCTTCTAACAGCAGTACACTTCTGCCCTGCTTTGACCGTAATTTCTTTTGTGCATTCTTTGATAAAGAGTTTAAACTCTTCGGTATCCGGTGTCGCTTTCTCCCCAAGAACAGTTGCATTTAAAGAATCTGCCTCCAAGTTAAAAGGAACACTGTTTTCCACAATGTGAGGCATTGATTTTAATACTCTACCTGTCTTTGCAGAACCTGTAAAAGTTACTACATCTTCAGATGAAACATGATCGATGATTCCCCGTCCCATTCCCACAACTAATTGCAAAGAGCCTTCCGGTAAGATTTTGGAAGCAATAATATCTCTTACCATTACTTCAGTCAAATAACAGGTAAATTCAGATGGTTTCACAATCGAAGGAACACCTGCCATCATATTGACAGCTATCTTTTCTAACATTCCCCAGATAGGGAAGTTGAACGCATTTATATGAACGGCAACTCCTCTTTTCGGCACCATGATGTGATGACCAATAAAAGAACCTTCTTTAGAAAGAGGCGCAGCAACACCATCTACATTGTAAGGTAAATCTGGAAATTGACGACGTAAAGATGCATTGGCAAAAAGGTTTCCAATTCCACCTTCAATATCTATCCAAGAATCAACTTTTGTTGCTCCAGACCAAGCACTTACTTCGTAATACTTTCTTTTCTTTTCTAATAAATGAAACGCTAATGCTTTAAGCATTCTTCCACGTTCTTGAAAGGTCATTTTACGAAGCTTCTCTCCTCCTGTTGTTCTCCCATAAGCTAGAATAGACTCATAGTCCAATCCTAGGCTTGATGCTTCACCTATTTTCTCTCCTGTTATCGAATTAAACAAATCTAATTCACTCTCTTCTCCGTCAACCCATTGACCTTGAACATAATTTTGATATCGTTGCATTTTTTTGTAATTTTAACCTTGCTAAGGTAACTATTATTCTAATGACAACAAATAAAGACATAACGAACGTATTCCATTCTTCTGTTCTAGATGAGCTAGAGAATAACGGTGTTATTTATCGTCTTTATGAGAATAGAATTTACCATGTTATCATTCCAGAATTCAA
>DQTF01000208.1 GCA_015662935.1 Crocinitomicaceae bacterium
AGTTAAAGATCGTTTAGCTTTCTTTATTAATAACAAGGGAACAAAATCTGTTGACCATTTCCACAAAAGACTTGGAAAAGTCATGTGGGATAAGGTTGGAATGGCTAGAAACGAAAAACACTTGAAGGAAGCAATTGCTGAAATCAAGCAAATTCGTGAAGAGTTTTGGAAGGACGTTACTGTTCCTGGAGAATTAAACGAGATGAATCCTGAACTTGAAAAAGCAGGTAGAGTTGCAGACTTCTTAGAATTGGGAGAGTTGTTTGCTTTAGATGCTTTAAACAGAAAAGAATCTTGCGGTGGACACTTTAGAGAAGAGTCTGTCGAACTAGATGGTCCTCAAAAAGGGGAAGCATTGCGTAACGATACTGATTACAAATACGTTGCTGCTTGGGAATACAAAGGAGAACCAAGCGAAGCTGTTTTACATAAAGAAGAATTAGAATTTAACGATATTGAGTTGAAAACTCGTTCATACAAATAAGAAGAGATATGATGAATTTAACACTAAAAATTTGGAGACAGAAAGACGCTAATTCTAAGGGTCAAATGGTCGATTATAAAGTGACTGAAATTTCAGAACACATGTCATTCTTAGAAATGATGGATGTTTTAAATGAGCAGTTGGTTAATTCTGGTGAAGAGCCTGTTGCTTTTGATCACGATTGTAGAGAAGGTATTTGTGGAATGTGCTCGATGTACATCAACGGAGAAGCTCATGGTCCCGATAGAGGAGTCACCACTTGCCAATTACACATGAGAATGTTTAAAGATGGGGATACAATTACAATTGAACCATTTAGAGCATCTGCATTTCCTGTGATCAAGGATTTAGTAGTTGACAGAGAGTCTTTTGAACGTATTCAGCATGCTGGAGGTTTCATTTCTGTGAATACTTCAGGAAACACTCAAGATGCGAATGCACTTCCAATTTCTAAAATTGCCGCAGATGAAGCAATGGATGCTGCTGCTTGTATTGGGTGTGGCGCTTGTGTTGCAACTTGTAAAAACTCTTCAGCAATGTTATTTGTAGGGGCAAAAGTCTCACAGTATGCACTACTTCCTCAAGGAAAAGTAGAAGCAAAAGAGCGTGTTCTTAATATGGTTGCTCAAATGGACAAAGAAGGTTTTGGTAATTGTACCAACACTGGTGCTTGTGAAATAGAATGCCCTAAAGACATCTCTTTAGAGAATATTGCCAGAATGAATAGAGAATATTTGAAGGCATCTTTATAAATACATTGAACTAACTAAAAAAGCCGAATGATAATATCATTCGGCTTTTTTAATGCTTGTTATTTCTTTCTTATAATTCTTAGAAGTTTAAGGACAAACCAAAGGTCAATGGATAAGCTTCTGATGTCTTTCCTGTGTCAAATAAAGGTAGTAAACTGTAGTTGGCAAAAACTCCAACGTCTCCATAACCTAGTCTCACAACGGCGTCTAATTTAAACGGGTTCAAGGCATACGTTCCTTTGTTTTTAATAGTAAATTTTTCTCCTGCAATTTCTCCTTTTCTTTTTGTTTTAGAAGTTAACCGAACACCTCCAACAAGACCCGTTGCTAAGTAAAAACTCTTATCAGAATCAATATTAGTATTGAACTCTAACAACAACGGAACGGTTAAATATGTCGCCTTCAATTTATTCTTAGAATAGTTATTAACCGTATCCATAAATGCATAGAGTGAATCAGGAGTATCAACTAAAACATAGTTGTTTTTCAGTGCAACCGAAGTAAAGCTGAAACCCAAACCTGTTGTAATTCCAAAATATTCTTTGGCAATATTAAATTTATGCTCGAAAATATTTAAATTCCATACATGAGAACGAGCGGGATCATTTTGCCATTGAGGATCCACAGGAAAATTTGTGCCAAAACTTGGGTTCATTAACATGGTTACCCCAAAATCAACCCCCATCCAATGAGGTTCAGGTGTTGGTTTAGAGCGCTCGTACCTAACCGTGTCTCCATCCTCAATAATTAAAGAGTCCTCAACATGGTCAATAATTAAAATTTCTTTTTCTCCTAAATTAATTCTGGTTGTATCTGCGTATTCTTCCTCTTGTGAGAATGATGCGAATCCCATCAACATCAATGCTCCTAAAATATATCCTTTTCTCATAACTGTTTATTTGATTGTAAGACTTTCAACTCTTCAAAAAGTTACAAATCAATCCCAATTATTAATAAAATCTTCTAGATCTCTTCTATCTTTTTTGCTTGGTTTTCCTGAACCATAATCACGGTAAACCCTTTGTGATTCTTGATAAACTTTAAATTTTTCCAATTCTTCTTGCGGTGTAATTTCGAGCAAATAATCTTTTACCAATTTTGCACCAACTCTTTTATCTAGCAATTGAATTACTTTAAAAGTAAATGTTGAATTATGCTTTATGATATTAATTTCATCTCCTAGTTTTACCTCCTTAGAAGGTTTTACCAACCCATTGTTTAGCCTTACCTTCCCTTTCTCTATGCTTTTAGATGCAATTGAGCGTGTTTTAGCAAGGCGAACACTCCAAATGTATTTATCGATTCTACAACCCTTCACGCCTCGTTTTTGTTAGTGATTTGACTATTAGGTCATATGAATGATCTATTAATTCTATAAAAAATGGATTAGGAACATCCGAGTCTACATAAACAGAATTCCAATGAGTTTTACTCATATGGTAGCCTGGTTGAATGCCTTGAAATGTTTCACGGTAGTCAATTGCTTTTTCTGGATTACATTTGAGGTTAGCAAAAGTAAAATCTTCTACACTTGCTAAGGCAAACATCTTATTTCCAACTTTAAACACCAATGTATTATCACCAAAAGGGAGCGATTCAGTCGCTCCCTTTTTAGTTAAACAATAAGTTCTAAACTCTTCTATATTCATTTAATGAATGGCTGGTGCATCTTCATTGTGACCTAACTTATACAACATTTGAGCATGTCCTTTTAACGCTGTATAAAAAGAATTGTATGAGTAATAAGGCAAGTTATATTCGAACGCTGTATCTCTCACAATATCAGATATTTTCTTGTAATGAATATGACAAATGTTTGGAAATAAGTGATGTTCTATTTGAAAGTTTAACCCTCCTACATACCAAGAAAAAAGAACTGATTTTTGTGCAAAGTTTGCTGTATTCATCATTTGGTTTGCTGCCCAGTCTAGTTCAATACTACCATCTTCTAATACTTTTGAATATTCAGAAGTTGGAACAACGTGAGCCGGCTGGAATACCATAGATAAAATTAATCCAGCAATAAAGTGCATTAAGATATAGCCTAAAATGATAACCCACCAAGAAGCAGGGTTTAACAACAATGGTAAACCAATTGTTAAAACAGTATAGGCAACTTTGGTAACAATTAAGGTTGCTAAAAATGTTCTACTTGAAACCTTTTGTGTCTTCAATAGATCCATTTCTTTGTATCGCTTATACTGCGTAAAGTCCTTTGTTGTTGACCACATCATAGTCATCATTCCATATAAGAACCAAGCATAAAGATGTTGGTATTTATGTGCTTTCAATAGTTTTTGTCCTGGAGAAAAGCGCATCAAATTACCGATGTCAATATCCTCATCCATTCCAACTACATTTGTGTAAGTGTGGTGTAAAACGTTGTGTTGAATTCTCCAATTCACGTCACTACCACCAACAATCCAAATCACTTTTCCAACGAGGACATTTATCCATTTTTTCTTTGAAT
>DQTF01000055.1 GCA_015662935.1 Crocinitomicaceae bacterium
AGATTGATACAACATTAATCTTTCATTCAGACCGTGGAATACAATACGCATGCAAGGAGTTCGCTAATTATCTCGGCAGAAACGAGCTAGTGACACGAAGCATGAATAGAAAAGGTGATTGTTGGGATAACGCTGTGGCAGAAAGCTTTTTTAAGACGCTAAAAACAGAGTTGGTATATCATCAAGATTACAAAACTAGAGAACAAGCTGAATTAGCTGTATTTGATTACATAGAAACTTGGTATAACAGGCAAAGAAGACATTCCGCTTTAGGTGGATTAAATATTTTAGAATTTGAAAAATTGAATTATAAAAAACAAGTAGCTTGATATACCTTAACTAATTTGTCCACTTTTTTTTGTAGGAACTCCAGTATTCCATTCTTTTAAATCCTGTGCATTTAGAAATACCACTTGGAAGAAAACTAAAAAGCTATTCTGAGCAACATAGTTGAATAAAAATCATTTGATGATTTTACAAAATGACAAGAATCATTCCTTATTCCAAATAAAGAGAGAATTATCTTTAGTTATTCAAAAAATCTAAATCACCTTTTTTCATCTGCACATAAGAACGGCTTAAGAAAGCAAGCATCACACGCATTGAATCAAATGCTTCTTCAGAAGCTGGGCTGATTTCTTTCTTTTGCAATCGAAGTAATAATTTCATATACAAAGCATTGAATGCAATTTCGATGGAATTTTTATCTTTCAAATCTGACTTTAATCGAAATTCTTCAATGTGTGGGCCTGCAACGCCGAAAATATCTTTGTATTTATCGTTGTCCGTTAAGTTTAACAATGTATTATGTAAGTACGATAATTCTACCAAAACTTCTTGGATAGAAAGAAGATGACCTTTCTTTTCTATCTTCTCACTACGCATTTGCAAAATCAAAGAATTATACCATTTTCTGTATTGACCTAAAAAGGATTCATCCGGCAATTGTGGTTTTACATAATTCTCCATAATAGCATCCAAGTCTAGATTATAGGCCCGAATTACATCTTCCACTTGATACATATACAGAATGTATTCTGCGATATTTGAACTCTTTTTTTGTTCTGCAACTAACATTATTCTTCTGTTGAATCAACTTCTAAATCAGTCGATTGTTCGTTTAAATAATTGGTAAAACTTTCTGTAACATCCATCGCTGAACTGATGTAATTGATTTGTCCACCTTTAGAATAAACCATTAGTATATCAATTCCATTCTCTTCGCTGAATTTTTTTCCGTAAGCATCTAAACGATTACCTATTGTTTCCAGAATGTCCATTGTTTCATTCTCCAATTTACCTCCTTCACTTTGTTGGTAGCTCATTAATGAATTTTGTCGTTGTTGAATTGTTTGCTGAATAACAGCAATATCATTCTGACTTAAAAGACCTTGCTGAGCTTGTGCATCTTTACTAGAAATGTATCCTTGTAATGATTTTTCTCTTCGAGATAATTCTGATTGAAATGATTTTCCTTTCACAACAAGTATTGAATCTTGTTCTTTGTAATAAGTGTACATCGTTTTCAACGAGTCTAAATTGTAGTACGCAATTTTTAAATCACCACTATTTTGAGATTCAACATTCGTAGTTGTTTCTTTTTTATCTTTCTTTTCTTCAGAATTACAAGATGCTACAAGTGTTACTATTCCGATTAATACAATAAATAATTTCATGCTTATTTCTTTATGTTCTTTTGTTTAAATGCTTCTAGCCATTCTGTTCTCATAGAAACAAATCGTTGTAATGTATTGGTCAACAATTCTTCCGTAATCATGTTTTCGACCTCCTCTACTCCGTAAACATCTGTCTCTCCAATTTTATAGGTTTGTTCAAATTGCCCCAATTCAATTTTAAGGATGTACTTACCATTGTATTGAAATATCTGAATTTTGTACCTATCGTGGGGAACGTCTTTAACTAATCTCACTTTTTTTTAACAAAAATAACAGAAATGCCTGATAAGTCTTTGTTATTAGACATAAAAAAAGCGTCCTTAAGGAGAGGACGCTAATTCATTTCTAGTTTATTATGTTTAAACCAGTGCGAATTCTGATTCTGTGAGTTCAACAAAGTGAAATGGTACTTTGACCATGTATGCATAATCTTGTCCTACCTCATACATGTCTTCATCCTCTGACCTATATTCCCAATCAACATGAACATCAAATCCTTTTTCAGACAATTCGTTCAATTTATAGAGTAAAAATAAGATTCTTTTTGAAGAAGAAATATTGAAATATTCTAGATTTATTTTAAATACAGTTTGCTCATTTGGAGACAACATGTAAGATTCAAACCAGCTAAGAATTGGCATCCAGAAATTATCTGCATCATCAGGAATTGCTCTTCCTTTAACTTCCATTACTCCACTGATTGGATCAAAATTTATCATCGGTGTTTGCACAGATGATTCTCGTTTTAGTACTTCCATTTAAGCATGTTTTACTTATGCAAGTTCGTGATAATCTTTGAATGTTTTTTATTTTTTCTACCAATGGGAAGTATTTCTAGACGAACAA
>DQTF01000082.1 GCA_015662935.1 Crocinitomicaceae bacterium
ATGGTAGATATTACGTTTAAATCAAGTACTTTGAGAATTGCGACAGCACAAGCGAAAGTGGTGGTCAGTTCTCAAGAAACAATTGATGCAATAAATAACGGAACCGTTCCGAAAGGAGATGTGTTCGCAATGAGCAAAGCTGCAGGATTGTTAGGAGTAAAAAAAACACCTGAATTGCTGCCTGATTGCCATCCAATGCCAATTGAATTCACAGGAATTGAGTATGAAATTAATGGCTTAGAAATCATTATTAAAGTAACGGTCAAAACCATTTACAAAACAGGTGTCGAAGTGGAAGCAATGCATGGAGCGAGTATTGTTGCATTGAATATGTACGATATGCTCAAGCCGATAGACAAAGGAATTGAAATTCATGCCATTAAATTATTGCAGAAAAAAGGAGGAAAATCGGACTTCAAAAATAAATTTAGAAATGATTTAACAGCAGCTGTTTTTGTTTGTTCAGATTCTATTTCCAATGGTCAGAAAGAAGACAAAGCAGGAAAAGCAATCATTGCAAAATTGGAATCTTCTTCAGTTGCAGTTTCAGAATACACCATCATTCCTGATGAGGTAGATGTGATTCAAGCCTCATTTCTAAAGCACGTTGCAAAAAATACGGACCTAGTTATTTTTACTGGAGGAACAGGTTTATCGAAAAGAGACGTGACTCCTGAAGCAATTCTACCGTTAATAGATAGAGAAATTCAAGGTGTTGCCGAAGCAATTCGCAGTTATGGACAAGAAAGAACACCTTATTCTATGCTTTCAAGAAGTGTGTGTGGTGTAAAAGAACAGACAGTTGTTCTAGCATTGCCTGGTTCCACCAATGGCGCAAAAGAATCAATGGATGCTGTTTTTCCAGGTTTGCTTCATGTGTTTGGAATTCTGAAAGGAGCAAGGCACGATTAAATTAATTGGCTTAACTTTGTTGCCAAGGCAATGACGGAGCAAAATCAAATAAAAGATACTTTTGGGAGAACGCATGATTACTTGCGGATTTCGTTAACGGAACGTTGCAACCTGCGTTGTGTCTATTGCATGCCCGAAGAAGGAATTAAGCTGCGGAATAAGTCGCACTTTATGACTAGGAACGAAATTCTTTCCATCGCAACAACTTTTGTCGGTTTAGGTGTAAAGAAAATTCGGTTAACAGGAGGCGAGCCTCTTGTTAGAAAGGATGCAAAAGAAATCATTCTGGCGCTCGGAAAACTTCCTGTAGAATTGGCAATCACGACCAATGCTATTTTAGTAGACCAATTCATTAACGTGTTTAAAACGGCTGGACTAAAATCAGTCAACGTGAGTATTGATTCTCTGATAGAAGAGCGTTTTAATTCTATTTCAAGAAGAATTGAGTTTCAAAAAGTAAAAAAAAATATCGCTTTATTGATTGCAGAAGGTTTCCATGTAAAGTTGAACGTTGTCGTTATGCGTCATGTAAACGAAGACGAGGTGACTGACTTTGTTAGGTTAGCAGAAAGAGAAAACGTGCACATCCGCTTCATAGAATTTATGCCTTTTGATGGAAATAAATGGGAGTGGGATAAGAAAGTGTCTTTTAATGAAATTCTATCTGCTGTTAAAAGTGAATTTGGCGATGATTCAATTATCAAAATTAAAGATCAGAAAAACGATACGACTAAATGTTTTCAGGTTGAGAATTTCAAAGGAACCTTTGGTATTATTAGTTCTGTGACCAATCCATTTTGCGGCACGTGCAATAGAATTCGTTTGACCGCCGACGGAAAGGTGAAAAATTGCCTATTTTCTCAAGATGAAACAGATATTCTAGCAGCATTTAGAAAGAATGAAGATATTGAAGAATTAATTCGGACTTCTATTCTGAATAAGAAAAAAGAACGAGGAGGTCACCGAGATTTCAACGATGATTTCGTTGAGGACATGAAAAATAGATCAATGATTACGATTGGTGGCTGATTAGTAAAATCCTAACCTTCTTTTTTTAATCATTTGTTCAGCTTCTACCACATTTTCTGAAGTGTATTTGATTCTTTTCAAAAGACTTTGAATGATTTTATTACTCAATTCTGATGAAGAATTCAATGCTTTTTCAAAGTCTTCTTTTTTGATTTTTACAATCTCTGTTTTGCAAGTTGTTTTGGCAGAATTCCCGTACACTCCTTTTTGATTAAAATAAGAAGAAAGTCCAATGAACTCATTTTGATGTCCTTTCCAAACGACGTTATTTGATTTTAGAACAGCAATTTCTCCCTCTACGATGAAACGAATGTAATCTAGGTTTTCTCCCTCACTGTAGATGAGAATTTCTTCAGCAAAAGATTCTAAAGAAAGCTTTGCGTCTTTGAAGGCGTCGTTCGTTAAACTATGGAATTTTGATAAGTTCACTTTGTTGATTGAATAAATACAACAGCAAACTTATAAAAAAGACAAAGCCAATAAAATGACGATTGTCATGTTACCAGAAAAATAATCGAAGTTTTTACTCTCGAATCTCTGTATGCATAATCTCTCCGCCACTTGTCCCTGTCAACTTTCCTGTAAAAATTGCAGCAAGTGATAAAATTAAAGCAGCAATGCAACCAATCTTTACCAATTTATGCTTCTTTTTTGCGAGATAGATTGTTGCAATAGAAATTACTCCGAGAATAATTGTAATGACTAAAAATGTTTCTGCGTATTCTTCGTGTACATGAATCATTTTGTGAGTTACCCCAGCGATTTCCTCCACAACTTCTTCCGCTTCTTCTCCTGTGAAGTTAGCAATCATAGCAGTAATTGCAGAGAAAATAAAAATACCAAGAGCCGTTAAACTAACTTGTTGCTTGCGCAGAATCATTCCTGCCATTAGAACTAATGCCCCGATGATTACACCAACTATTGGTAAATGATTAACTGCTAAATGAATGTGTGCTCCGTTCATAATTTTACTTTTTAATGTTTTATAAAAAAAGAGAATCAACGACTATTTAGTCAAAATAACTTTAGAGTTTTCAACTGCTGTTAGTTCGTGTACTTCATTTTTTTTAAATGAATACATATCTCCTTCTACCATGTTGTGCTTCTCATCATTGATTTCAAAAATAATTTCTCCTTCTTCAATTAAAATATTTGCATCGGTGTCAGAAACATGTTTTTTGAGAATAGCTCCTTTTTCTAAGGAAATTAAAATGACCTTTCCTGTTTCATTACTGACCAATAAACTCGTCTTAAGTCCATCGTAGTCGAGTTGGTTTTTTGCGTTTTTGATTAACATATTGTTTTTATTTAAGTTGTTTTTTTCTTGTGTATATAAAGAATGCAATGTTTGCGATAAGTAATCCAACAACAATTGGATTTGGAACGTTTAAAATAGTCAATAATGCGATAAATCCAGCCATTATTACACCATAAATCACTTGTACTTGTACTTTTATTGGAGAAGTTTTAGGTTCTATTATGACCGCTGTTCCTGTGAATAAAGTGATGATGATATAGGAGAATGGTTCAACTGCATAAGCATCAATGACTAAACCTAAAAATAAAGAAACGACAATGAAACTAATTGCTAATGGATGTCTTTTTATTCTCGCAACATTAAAAATCAATGCCAAGAGTATTGGGAGAATAGGAATAGGAATTTGTTGTCCTCCAATAGGGAATCGAATATCTATACCCGTGAAATCCATAGGAGGAACACCTAAGAAAGGAACAAATAATGCCAACAAGGTGATGACCCCAATTGTAAAGACAACAGGATTGAAAATGTTCTCTCCTTTATATTTGACGAAGAATTTCGCAACGTACAATAGTAATATCACCAATACTCCTCTAACCGGTTCGGGGTCTGCATGAGAAAGCATGAGAATAATTAGAAAAGTACTAATTAAAGAATGTAAGTATTGTTTTCTCTTATCAAATAGTGTTCTAAAAATTAGGTGCAAGATGGAAGAAATGACAATTAGCCCAATTCCAAGCATCGCAAAATGAAGCCCTTCTTCAGTTCCTTGTGTGATAAAAACGTTGGCAATTTTTAGTACAGTCAAAATAATTAGAAAGACTAAAAAGTGATGATAAGGAGTGAGTTTTTTCAACATAATTATAGGATTATAGATATATCACTTTTACTGTTTTGGTCATGTTAGAACTAACCGTAAAACTTGCTTTTTTGAAGTTTGGACGATTCGTAAGTCCAATGGAGGAAAAGTTAGAAAAACCAATTCCTTCAATTGGCATTACCCATCCTTTATCAATTTTTTTGTTCTTGTTTTCATCGTGTAGAATATTTACAGCATATTTTCCTTTGGGAATGTTTTTGAAAGTTACTGAAGAATTTCCTTTTACAATTTTGGAAGTCATTTGCTTGTAGTACTTCTTAAACTTCTCATCGGGAATGGAACCGTCTTTATTGTATAGAGAGAATTGAAGAACACCTGTTGAGTTTCTTAACTCTTTCACTTTTACTGTTAAAGAATAAGTGTTCGTTTCTGTTGGCAAAACAAATGATAATAGTGCAAACATTAATCCTAGTGGTATGCTGCTTAATATTAATTTATTCTTAATGAACTTCGTTGAAATATTCATAGTTTTTATTTTTGTAGTTAATAACAATTTACAAGCCACTCTTCATTTCTGAAGAAGTGACTTGTTTTTGATTCGTTTTTAATTTTCTGCAATTAGATTTTCATCAGTTTGTTTTTTCTTTGAAAATCTTTCTTTGATTCCATCGACTACTGCGTAAACAACAGGGACCAGGTAAACAGTTAATATCAATGAAGAAGTTACCCCACCAATAATTACCCATGCTAATCCGTTCTTCCATTCACTGGCAGTTCCTGTAGCAAGTGCAATTGGTAGCATACCAACAATCATAGATATACTCGTCATTAAGATAGGTCTCATTCTTCCCTTACTGGCAACAATTAATGCTTCTTTGTAATGCATTCCTTGAGCTTTTAATTGGTTGGTGAAATCGACAATTAGGATGGCGTTTTTTACAACTAATCCCATCAACATAATTAACCCAAGCAATGCAAATAGACTTAAATGACTGATGGATAAGTTCAATGCTAGCAATGCTCCAATCACTGCAACTGGAATTGAGAATAATACCACAAATGGATAAACGAAACTGTCGTATAATGCAACCATGATGAGGTAAATTAGCAAGAAAGATATTAGTAAAACAGACCCTAATGCTCCGAAACTATCATTCTGACGTTTAATATCAGAACCCCATGTCATGTCAATACCTTCTGGTAGAGGATTCTCTTTCAAATAAGCAACCACATCATCGGCAACCGATCCCGAAGGACGACCTAATGCATCAGAAGTAACCGTCACTGCTGGTTGTCTGTCTTTTCTTTCTAATAATGAAGGAGAATTGTCACGTACAACTTCTGCAAATTGCGAAACTTTGACAGGGATTCCCATTGGATTTACAATCGTTAAGTTTTTGATGTCTTGGAAATTCTCTCTGTTAAAATCATCTAGCCAAATTCTTACAGGATACTCCGTACCGTTTTCTGTAATTGTTGCGTCTTCATTTCCAGATAATGCTGTTCTTAAGTTGAATCCAACATATGCAGTATTCAAACCTAGTCGTTGCATTTTATCTTTGTTGGGAATGATTTTGTATTCTGGACTTCCTTCTTCTACAGAAAGTTGCACATTATCAGAACCAGGTATTTGCTCAATGGCTGTTTTTAGTTTGTTAGCAGTTTCCATTACCACTTCTACATTGGTTCCACTTAGTGTTAACTCAACAGGTGCAGAACGAGGAATTAAACCTAAAGCCGCCATTGAATAATTTGCTTGCGGATATTTCTCTTGCAAGGATTCCCGTAAATCTTGCATAAATTTTTCCGTTCGCTGACCGTTTCTTTCTTCTTTCGATTTCAGCTGGACAGTAAATTCCGTTTTGTTTGGGGAACCAACACCTAAACTACCGATTCCTGTACTTGGTCCGCCGATGTTACTGAAAACAGTCAACACATCAGGTTGATTGATGATGAAATTTTCCACATTTTGAGAAATCAAATTGTTCTGTTGAATAGAAGTCGATTTGTCATATTCTAAGCTCATTCTAAACTTACCTTGATCACCGGTAGAAATCAATTCGGCTCCAATGATATTTTGCTTCATCATAATTCCAGTGAATGCAAATAATGCAAGTACAATTCCTGTGAAAGCGATTTTGTGAGAAAGCACCCATTTCAATTGTTTTCCGTACCATTCTGTGAAAGCATCGAGTTGAACTTCAAACCAAAGCAAGAATTTATTAAAGAAGTTGGTCGGTTGCAAGTCCTCAGACTTCCCAATTCTAGAGGCCATCCAAGGTGTCAATGTGAATCCAACCAATAAACTGGTTAGGGTAGAGGTGATGACAACAACGGAGAACTGCTTCAACATATCGGCAACGAAAACCTGAATGAAAAGAATAGGCAAGAACACCACAATATCAACTAGTGTGATTGAAAGGGCGGAGAATCCAATTTCCATTCGACCATCCATGGCTGCATCCGGTTTCTTTTTGCCCATGTCTAAATGGCGTTGAATATTCTCCAAAACCACTGTGGCATCATCGACAAGGATACCGATGATCAATGACATCGCTAAAAGCGTCATCAAATTCAACGTATAACCAAGCATCCACATAACAGCAAAAGCAGTTACCAAAGAAGTTGGGATAGCAACCAAGACGATGAGTGCATTTCTGAAACTACGTAAGAATAAAAGCATCACGATAGAAACAAGGATAACCGCCATGATTAAATCTTCTACAACTGATTCCACTGCTGCGATAGTGTTATCTGTACTGTCATCGGCAATGATGAATTTTACATGATCTTTTGCATTTCGTTTTTCGATTTCAGCAAATTTTTCTCTAATAGCCGTCGAAACATCTACAGCATTTGCATCACCTTGTTTTTTCAATAATAAACCGATTCCATTTTTTCCATTGTATCTACTTACCGATGCGATGTCTTTTATTCCATCGGTAACCGTAGCAACATCTTTCACATAGATAGGACTGCCAGGTATAGGCATGGCAACTTGTACATTTTCAATATCTTCAATGGTCGTGAATTTACCTGTCAATCGAACGGAGTTACTTTCTGTGCTAGATTGTATTTTACCAGCAGGTAGATCTAATCCAGAACGATTAATCATTTCGACAACTTGCGAAAGTGAAACTTTGTGAAAGCGAAGTTTTTCTTGATTTACTTTGACTTGAATCTCTCTTTCTTGTCCACCGAGAATGGTCAATTCAGCCACCCCTTTTATTTGCTGAATTTGAGGTAAGAATTCATCCGTCATTTTTTGGTAGAATTCTGTTTCAGACATTGTACTTGTGGAACTTATCGACATTATAGGTAAATCATTCGGAGACACTTTACTCATTTCAGGACTAAGAATAGAGGCAGGTAAATCTTTTCGAATGTTATCAATGTACCTTTGAGCATCTTGCATTGTTTTGTCCAAATCGGTTCCGTATTTCAGGTTGGCAATAATGATGGATGCATTTGGTAATGATTTAGTCACGAGGTAGTCAACACCCTCCAGGTTAGAAAGAGCATCTTCAATTTTTCGAGATACAGAAGTTTCAACTTCTTGCGGTTCAGCACCTGGATAAACTGTTTTTATAACAACTACCGGCTGGTTAAAATCGGGCATTAACTCGTAACTTAAGTTTTTGAACCCAATGTACCCTAGTAAGATAAGCACACTGAAAAGTACGATTATCAACGACGGTCTTTTGATGGATATTTCTGTAATGTTCATAATTTTTTTTATTTGAAGAAGTCAGTAGTTATTATCTTCTTTTCCCTCTTATCTCTTCTTCCTATTTCACTTTCACATTTGCTCCATCAAACAAGTTGATAAAGCCAGTGGTTACAATTTGATCGCCTTCTTTTATTCCGTCAGCGATAATAACACGGTTGCCAATTCTTCGGGACACTTTAACAGGTTGTAAAACTGCTTTCCCGTTTTTAATCACATATACCTTTGGTTGCATATCAGATCCTACTATCGTTGCTGCAGGAATTGAAATACCTTGCTTTACTTTACTTCCATCCAAGAGGACTTTTCCAAACATCTTTGATTTAATTTTTGAATCCGGAGTGTTCTTCATTTCGAAAATTACAGGAAACGAATTCCCCATATTTCCTTTACTACCAATAGAAGTAACTACCCCTTCAATTTTCACGTTTGGATAGGCGTCTATTTGAATTGGATAGGCCTCATTCATTTCAAAAAGGTCTAAATTATTTTCAGAAACATTAATTTTAAATTTCAACGCAGTGATATCTGTCAACATCAATAATGGCATTCCAGGAGCAGCAAAAGAGCCTACTTCTGACATTTTCATTGTTACAATACCGTTGAATGGTGCTCGAATGGTTGTTTTTTTGATTTTCTCAAGCAATGTACTTCGTTGTATTCTTGCTCCTTCTAATGTCATTTGTGTCTTTTCTAATTTCATTCCTTGAATGGCATCAGCTTCTGTCAGAATGATGTATCTTTTTTCATCAGCTTCTAAGCCTGATATTTGAACGTTTGTTGCTTTTAGTTGAAGCTTTAACAAGACATCATCCAACTTAATAAGTGTTTGCCCTTTTCTTACTTTACTACCTTCGTCAACGTAAAACCGAGTAATTTTACCACCAAAATCTGCATTGATTTTGGCATCTTTGTTTGCGTCAAAAGTTCCTGTAAATTCATGCTTTGAATTGATGTCAGCAATGGCAATAGTTTGTGTATTGACAATGATTGCCTTTTGCTTATCGTAGTGATAAACTCTATTTTCTGATGTTTTCTTGTTGGATAACAATTGAACGACTACAATTGCAACTAGTGCGAGTAGTATAAGTATATTAATGATCTTTTTCATGATGCTTATTTTTAAATGAGTTATTATTTAGTTGAACTGGTAGTGATATTTCCTGTTATTTTTTTTAATTCTAAATCTGCTTTTAGGTAATCAATGATTGCAGTAATGTAATTTTGTTGCGCTTCCCTAAGAGAATTATCAGCCATAAGAACATCTGTTAAATTGGCTACATCCTCTTTCTGTTGTAGAAGTGTTTGCTCGTAAATGTTATTGGCCAACTCAACTTGTAATTCACTTTCATTAATTGTTTGTTTTGCTACGCTTCTTTGTAAATGTGCATTTCTAGTTTGCATATCCGTTTGATCTGTTACTAAGCTTTTTCTCAAATCGTTGTTTTCAAGTTCAATTTTTTTTTGATTGATTTTCTTATTGGTAACTGTTCCGTTGAATAGAGGATAGGTAACTTTTACACCAGCAAATCCAATTGTGTAGAATTTTAAAAAATCATTTGGTTTTTCATCATAACCGTATCCCATTGTTCCGTAAGAGCCGTATAAATAAGCAGATGGTAGAAAACGAGAACGTTTAAGTGTTTGTAATTCTGAAGAAAGCAGACTATATTTTGCATCAATTAATTGTATGTCCAATGATGTTTTGGAAGAATAAGCTAAACTATTTGATTGTACAATTTTGTTCTCAACATTGATTTCTAGATCAAGAGAAACATCCATTAAAAGTTTAAGACCATTGACTACTTGTGCATATTTGCTTTCTAGCAATGATTTTTTAGTCTCAATTTGTTTGACTTGCAATGCAACTTTATCCACATCGGTTTTCTTTGCTAAAAGTTGCTCGTTTAAGAGTGTGACATTTTTTAATAGTTGCTTACTGTTAATTATGTTGCTATCAACAAATGCAATTTGGCTTTGAATGATTTGCGCATTGTAATATAAGTTGGTCACATCAAAGTACACCTCTTCCTCAGCTTTCTGATATTGTAATTCTGTTAGCTGAAACGCAACTTTTGTTGCTTTGATTCCTCCGTATAATTCTGGATTGTATAAAGGCATATTTAGCATTAAGTTCGCATTGATGTTATGAGGAACTCCAAACTGAGCTTCTCTAAATTGTCCTTCTGGCCCACCAAAAACAGACAACGGCATTAGTTGAGTTGGAAGGTCTGTATAATATTTATAGTCACCATTAGCAGTGATTTTTGGTAGTAAATTTGACTTTACTTCTTTTCTTTTTTGCTCAGATATTCTGCGGTCGTTCTGACTTATTTTCAGCTTTTTATTATTAACCATTGCTGTATCAATACATTGTGTTAGACTCCATGTTTGAGCATATATGGAATTCATAAAGAATCCAATCATCATAATTGTTATTAAACTGATTATTTTCATACTTGTCGTTTTTATGTTAGTTTTTACTAACTTATTGTTGCAAAAAAAATGACGAATCATTTTATTAATTTTTCAGTTGCTTTCCACAAAGCAGCTCCTTCTTTTTTCAGATCAAAATCATAGTCGTTTAATCTCCATCTAAGAATGGTAAATCTCATAGCTCCCATGTAAAATGAAGAGATAAAATTAGCGTCTATATCCTTTCTGATAGAACCATCTTTCTGGCCAGATTTCACAATCAATTCGACCATACTCTTCTTTTGATTAAGAATAGTTAATACCGTTTTGGAAAGAGTTTTATCATATTGATAACTGGTCTCCGCAAAAATCACCATCACAATCGCAGGATTATTTACAAAGTGATTGAATTGAAATTTCATGATTTCTTCTAGCTTTGTAATGCTGTTGGAATCTTTGGTAAGAATAGTTTGAATTCCTTTTTGAAGAATTTCTTTATAGAATCCAAGTACAGAGACTAAAATTTGGGTTTTACTTTTGAAATGTCGGTAAAGAGCAGGTTCAGAAAATTTCATTTCAGCAGCTAAATTTTTGGTGGTAAGGTTTTGTATCCCTTTGTCACCAATTAATTTGGTTGCAGCTTGCATGATTTCTATTTGTCTTTTTGTGAACTCCATTATGTAAAGTTAGTAAATACTAACAAAGCTGCAAATTTTTTGGATAAAAAAAAGCAATAAAAAATTAATTTCATTGCTTTTTCAACCAAAAATAAATGTTTCTAGTATCTTCTTCTGTTGCCGTTAATGTTGCGTTTACTCTTAAGAACGTTGAATCCAACACTCATTCCAACGAGTCCACCATCTTTTTTGGAAGAATAAAAGACATTGACAGGGATGTTTAAATTTCCGGCTCTAAAAGTTCTTCCAAAAGCAAAGACGAAAGAAGTGCTCAACGCTATTTTCCCTCTTTTGTCTAAATGTTTTTCGTCAAGGTTGTATTTAGAGTTAATTCTTGCAGGATCTGGGATTTGAAAATACCCATCGTTATAGAATTGTGGATAAAGAATTTGATCGTCATAGTTTTCTAGCGCATAACTTTTCCAATCAGACTCACTGATGTAATTTCCTTGTTGACCAAAATCCCCATCTGTATCAAAGAAACCATAAGATTCTGTTTTTAAGCCAAAACCAGGACCGAATGCAAATTCCCATCCTCCTTTTCCGAAGCGTAAACCATTCATAATTGTTAATGTTGGGATGAATTGTCCTTGTTCTAAGCCAGATACATTAAAAATACCTTCGATTAGTCCTGAGAAGTTCTCCGTTCCAACATATTGTCCTTCTAACTGAAAACCAATCATACTTACAACTGGCATAATATCCATTCCTCCTTGAGCTTCTGGTCTATTTGCAAATTCTACAAAATCGCCTGTAAGAATTCCGATTCCGATTCTAGGACCATTGTTTTTGATACGTCCAATATTATTAGAGGTAATTACTTCATTTTTGAAATTTAATTTATCGGCAACTTCTTTTTGCACCTCAATTTGATGCATTTCTTTAAGAATAATCTCGGTCATTCTTTGCAATTCAGAAATTTGATTGTCAAATTCTTTCACTTTAGAATTGACCACTTGCTTTTTCTTTACATCAATTATTTTTAGTGAGATTACAATTTTTTCTCCTAGTAAATCATAACTACCTGTTAACATATAATCAACATTCAATTCTTCTCCCATTCGCGTTAAACAAGTTTTGCTAAGACAATTATCTCTATAGGTAGAATCTTTTAAATAGAGGTCCTCCATGTCAAATTCATCATAGATAATATATTTATCCATTTTAATGAGTTCCAATCGGAGCATTTTTGCTGTTATAACAGAATTCGTTTTTAATTTAACGACATTTGGGTTCGCAACAGCTATGCTTAATTTTTCTTGGCCTAGACTGCTAGTACTGAAAAGCAACTGAATGCCTACGGCAATAAGGATGCTTTTGAATAGTGATTTTGTTTGTTTTTTCTTTTTAATTTTAGTTAAATTTTTCATGACATTTACATTTTGTTTAGGTCAAATGTATGGTCATAATTTCTGTTATGATAACTGAATTGCACTACTTCAAAAACTAGAGTTGTGAATTTCGCAAATGGATTAGTCTAGATCAGCTTCTATTTTTTTTCGGATATTGTTGATGTTTGATTTTATTTTGAAAAAGAAATTGTTGCGTTCTTTCTCATTGGAAGAACTTATCACACTTGAATTGGCGAGTTGCTTCTTTAGTACTTGGTAACTGTCATCAAGATAAGTTTCATCGGATGTATGAAGGTAATTTAGCATGTTGTGCGTAATAAAAAGTCCTTTTTCATTCTCAGATTGATAGTAAATCGAACCATTTCCGTTATTGGCTTCGTTGTAATACATTTCGAATTCATTGCCATTCGCCGGAGCTTCAGATTTGGAAACAAACTTCTTTCCTGCTTCCGCTTGTGCTTTAAGGTGATCAACAAAACGATCGAGGACTTCTAGTAGATAAATTGCATAGGAAGGGTCTGTAATCAATCGAGAATTATAGTAGTAATAAATTTCTCGTGCAAAACCTCTAAGAAGATCAATGTCATAAATTTCTTTGGAAGGAATAGTATTGTAGATTTTTAGTGTTTCAAATCCAATTTCAAATGTTTTGGGTGATATTTTTTCATACTCAAAGTTGACGTTCTCATATTCTTTAAGTCGCAAATATGTTTTTGCCCAAAAGAACAATTTGAATCTTACTAAATGCGGATAGTTTAGCAGCTGAAGCAAGGGAGTATTATTGACGGTGATAATTAGTTCAGGATTTTTTAATTTCTTTAGATGCTTGATGTTGTCAAGAAGTCCTTGCAAATAAACATCCATGCTAAATTCATAATTTTCTAACGGTTTAAAATCAAAGAGTACCATGTTTTTGTTGAGCCCAAAAAGAGCATCCAGCGAAATATTGAAATGTCCACACAGTTTTTCTAATTCAAATATTGTTAATTGTGTTTCTCCTCGATATCTTCTATATACAGCATCTTGACTTATACTTAGGATTTCTCCAACAACATTTCCTAGAGAGTCACTTTTATTAATTCTTTTTTGAATAATAGAGAAAATAGTTTCTTGATGGTTGATTCGCATTTTTTTTAGTAAACATTCTTTGCTAAAAGTACACAATATTGAACTTGTAGATGATATTAGGTGTTATATTTTTCTAGGCAGGGGGATAATCTCAACAATTAAGAGATTGTCCCGTTTAGCGTTTAGAAGGAGGGATTAAACCTTTTCAAAGCAAAATCTCCCAAGTCAATTTCTCTTATTTTTATTTTAAAAATTACACCACTCTCCTTTAATTGCAAATTGTCATTGGAGATCAATATTTCAGCATCAGTGTCTTCAAGCCTAAACAAATCTTTTGCTAAATGAATGATTTTATAATCTTCAAATTCTTGTTCTTCACTCTCTAATATCAGCCAGCCTTTACTGTGAAAATGAATACGTTTGCATGACTCGAATATAGTGTCATCATTTGTTTCTCCGAGAATTAAATAACTGGATGTGAGATTTTCGTTTCTTTCTCTAGTAATGAACGGAAGAAGTACTTCTATGCAAAACAAGGCTATAACTGTTCCTTTTAGCATTCTTTTTATAAGTGGCTTTTTTTCTAAAAGAATTTCTTTTTTTGTTGCTTGAGTACTTTCTCCAGTAAAAAAATAGAAGTAGTTTTTCCAAGAAAATGAAAGCAAATAAATAGCATTTAAAAGTAAGAGACTTGAAAGTACTTTGACCGAGATATCAAAACTCATGTTAATTGCCCAAACATTCAAAAGAACTCCGAAAGTAATAAAAGCCCCGAACATTCTTGTCCGATGATGTAATAGTAAGAGAGCAGGAATTATCTCTATCAATCCCATAAATATGTTGTACCAAAAAGAAGCACCCATCGCGGACCAAAAAAGAATATCTTTGGATAGTTTGCCTAAAGGAGTATGTAAAATATTAGGTTCAGGAAAATAGAATTGTTCCTGAAACAGTTTATCAAAGCCATACTTAAAAAGGTATAATGCGAGAACATAGGATAGTACAACGTATAAAGTTTGAAGTTGATTTGCTCTTGATAATTGAAGATTCTTTGCGAAATAACTTAGAAGTAAAGAGATGGGGAATAATCCAATTACAACTTGACACAAGAGTAAGGAGTCTGAATGTGTATAAGAAAATCGAGGTAAATAAACATAAGGAAATGGGATGGCAATTATTGCAAGCAATAGCCAGACCCCAAATCCTATGATTAATGAATTCTTCAAGCTATGCTTTTTTTCTCAAAAGAGGTAGGAATGAGTATAAAGTAGCGAGAAGAATTACAAAACCTATAAATAATGGAACCGCATTTTTTTTGACAGTGGATTTACGGTTCACTTTCGTTTTTTTACTTTTCTCAAAACCGATAAATACTGTTGAGGCTGGATACCTTGATTTAAAAGAGTCAAATTGATTTTTGTCTTCTAGAAGTACATGTTTTGAGCAAATTGTGTCTCTTCTATAGGTGAAGGTATTTTGTGTTTGATGTTCTTTTCTAACTTCAATAAAGCATGTTTTTTTATAGTAAATTACAGAATCAACGTTCCGTTTGAAATAATTGTCTGGAATTCCGAAATCATCGGGTTCTTGTTCCAAATTGCTCAAATCACCTGAGTGACTTTTGTTGGCTATGATATTGGTTTGCGCGTTTAAATTAATGGCAAATAATAAGGTAGTCGTAAGTGTAAGAAGTTTCATATAAGTTGTTTTTTTAATCTGATACAGATGATGAAGAGAAAGGTTCAAATGAATTCTCTTTTCCCTATCAACATCAATCCGCTCATAACATTTCAACCTTAACAGCAGAGAAGCGAGGATTACACTTACTTTTACTAAGATAAAGCATATTGATATGAAATTGGACAAAGACTATACGGTCAAAGAAATTGCTGCAATCATTGATTGTTCTTTCATCGGAGACGAAAATCACATCGTTTCTGGACTCAATGAAATTCATAAAGTAGAGAATGGAGATTTGATGTTTGTCGATCATCCGAAATATTATTCTAAAGCACTGGATTCCTCCGCAACAACGATTCTTATTGATAAAAAAGTGGATTGTCCAGAAGGAAAAGCTCTCATTATTTCTGAAAATCCATTTGATGATTACAATAAATTAGCAAAGTATTTTTCTCCATTTGTTCCGCAGTCGAGTTCAGTAGGAGAAAATACGGTGATTGATTCTTCCGCTACCATTTATCCGAATGTTTTCATCGGCCACAGTTGTACCATCGGTGCAAATGTCATCCTTCATCCAGGAGCAGTGATTGGCAATAATTCTATTTTGGAAGAAGGAGTCATTATTGGACCAAATTCGGTGATTGGTCATTATGCTTTTTATTATAAGAAAAAAGATACAGGTTTTGATAGAATGCACTCAATCGGAAATGTTCACTTGAAAAAGAAGGTTGAAATAGGAGCATTATGTACCATTGATTCTGGTGTTTCTGGAACGACTGAAATCGGAGAAGGAACTAAAATTGACAATCAAGTACATGTTGGTCATGATACTGTGATTGGTGCTGGTTGTCTTATGGCTGCAAATGTTGGTATCGCTGGTTGTGTCATTATTGAAGATAATGTTACACTATGGGGGCAAGTAGGATTAGCGAGTGATATTACGCTAGGTAAAGGCTCAACGGTCCTTGCACAATCGGGTGTCGGAAAAAGTGTAGATCCAGGAAAAACAGTTTTTGGAAGCCCTAGTGGAGATTTTAGATTGAAATTTAGAGAATTAGCAGCAATAAAAAAGTTGCCAGAATTAATAGAGAAATTGTAAATGGTAGAAGCATTCGTTAAATCTTTAGAGAATCAGATAGAGTTGAAGGATTTTAAGCTCAATTCTTTGTTAGAAATAACGAATGCAATCAACACGAACCAGAATGTAGGGCAATTAATGCAACTTTTCGAGTTCATTGTTCACGAACAACTGAATTATGATAAGTTTTTATTGTTCAATAAACAAGATGACTGGGATTGTATTCTCAGAAAAGGATTTAAAGGTCGTGTCAATGATTACGACATTCCGTCAGAATTAGGAAGGTTCAAAGAAATTACCATGATTGAATCTTCTCAATCTCGATTGTTGCAAGAATTTGATGTCATCGTTCCAGTTTTTCATAAAGAACAAGCATTGGCTTATTTTTTAGTCAAAGGTGTTGAATACGATGGTCGTCATTACAGCAATGAACTCAATTATATGAGCTTCATTCAAACTTTGATAAATATAATTGTAGTTGCGATTGAGAATAAGAGAATGGCAAAAATCAATGTTCATCAAGAAAGATACAAGCGAGAATTGGAGATTGCTTCTTCAATGCAAAAGATGTTGTTTCCGGAAGACTTACCGACCAATAAACAGATGGATATTTCTGCCAAATACAAACCTCGTCATGAGGTCGGTGGAGATTATTACGATTTCATTCAGCTAAAAGATGATGAATATGTCATTTGCATAGCCGATGTTTCAGGGAAAGGAGTTTCTGCAGCAATGTTAATGGCGAACTTTCAAGCGACGATAAGAACTTTGTTTGAGCATCAAGAATTTGACATTGAGTTATTGATGATTGAGTTGAATGATAAGGTAATGAGAAACGCAAAAGGGGAGAAGTTCATTACTTTCTTCTTAGCTCATTACGAAGTGAATTCTCGAAAACTCACCTATGTCAATGCAGGTCATAATTATCCTTTTATTACTAATGGTAAGAGTGTTGAAGAGTTAGATCAAGGTTGCATTGGATTAGGAATGTTAGACGAATTGCCTTTTATCAATATCGGAGAAAAGATACTTGCTCCAAACACTACGATTGTTCTTTATACAGATGGAGTGGTTGAGCTCGAGAATGAGAAGGAAGAATTTTTTGGATCCGAACGATTGGTCAAATTGGTCAACAGTTACTATCCACTTTCAATGGATGATATGAATAGTTTGATTTTCTCTAAATTAGATGAATGGAAAGGGAAATTGGATTTAGTAGATGATACGGCGATATTTAGTTGTCGCTTTTTTTAAAGAGATATGAAATACATAATAATCATTACCTTGATTTCCATTTTTGTTGGATGTTCAGAAGCCAAGGAAAAAGGTCAGAAGGAAGAAGTTGTTGAGAATGTTCAAGAGATTGCCATTTCTTCCTCTGAATCAGCACCGCATGAGATTGATGGTTGCTCTTGTTATTTTTCTTTGTCAAAGAATGATTTTGAAGCAGGAAAGTTCATTTACTTCGATGATTTCGGAGAGAAAGCATTCGTAATAATCAATGGCCAACAAGAAGAATTATCAATAAAAAGTTTTGAAGCAGATGTTGAAAAAATGAAGATTGAAACTTGGTTCAATGATTCTTATACGATTAATATTGAGATGAAACAAGATGGTCAGATCGACGAAACTTGGCAATATAAAGGTTCTCTAGAAATTATATCGAAAGACAATCAATCAGAAATAGTTGATCTTGTTGGAGAATGTGGATGTTAATTACGTAACTCATAACTCATAACTCATAACTCATAACTCATCTACTTCAGTCTAAGAGCGAAGCGAGTCTATAAAACGAAGCGAGTATTACCTCAACAAATACATCTTACCAAAGCTCTTCTCAAAAAACTGATCTGCTCCTGACTCACGACGTTTGATGTCTTCACCATTGATTTTTGCCTTAACCGTGTATAGATAGACTCCATTTGCCAAAGGGTCTCCAAACTCATCCGTTCCATCCCAAGCGTAGTCTGTGATGTTTCTTCCAATTTGAATCGGTCCTAATTCATCTTCTGTAATTTCTCTTACAACACGGCCAGTCACTGTCATTATTTGAATGATGATATCATCTGGTTCTTCCGACCCTGTTAACGTGAATACAAAACGAGTACTGGTGCTAAATGGATTAGGATAGTTCATCATGTTGGTAATTGTCGATTCTCTGATGATTTCAAAACTTACACGGTATTCAATGTCACCCGAAAGGTTACCAGTTTTGTCAGAACCTTGAACAAACAATGTATAGGTTCCATCCATTTCAAAAGCTGCAGGCCAAATTATTTTAAAACGTTTATTTGAAGAATTTGCGGGGATCCATTGCATGATTGTATTCCCACTCCCGTCCACAAAAGGTATTCTCGTTTGCTGTCCAGCAGGATCTGTTAAGTAGATGCCAAACTGTGAAGTGTCAGCATCACTATTCATCACTAGATACTCATTGTCGTCTTTAAGTGTAATATATATTTCACTATTTGGGTCGATGATATCTCCATTCAGAATATGGTCCCCGTTAAAAGTAACATCAAGTAATGGATTTTGATCATCTGGATAAACACTAAAAGGCAACTGCAAAAGGTTATTGAAATGTTCTTGCTCAGGTTGGTCTGTGATAAATACACTTCCATTCACATACGGGTTAACCTCCATCCATAAAATATTCACACCTCCAAAAAAGTTGGTAGAGAATTCAATCGTATCTCTCAATGTCTCTCCAGCTCTTAAAGAATCTTGCCTTGCATAACTGATGTATTGTCGTACGTGGTTCTCATCTTCTACCCAGTATTTAATGAGCAAAGAATCCATGTCAACTGAAAAAATATTTTTCACATCGACAGCAAATTTCACAAATTCACCTTCGTTTACAGTGTCACCAATTGCAGACCAGAAATGTTGGGTAGAACCATCAATTGCTGCTTCAGGAACAGGACTGTAAAGCACATGCCATCTATCGATTTGTGCTGGAGTTAGATTTACCGTGTCAGAATAATAGGCTTCCAAACTGATAAAAGGGTAGGCGTTGGCATCAATTAATGCATTCAAATTAAGGATAGAATCATTTAACGTGAAAGAGGTGTCAATTTGCATCTGCAATGCGCCAGAGTTATCGTATGCCTTTATTTTGAGTATAGTAGAGTCGTTAGACGATACTTCAGTTGGGTCTTGCTTCCAATGAAGTGTTCCCCAATTAGTTGTTGGTCCAATTAACGGAGCAACTTCTGTTCCTTGATTCAACGGACCAACAAGCGTTGCGTAAATGGTAAAATCATCGTTGGCACTCTGTGAAACCCTCTCAACAACTGTAGATGGATCACCTTTCTTTACAAAGAATGCAAAAGGGAAATTTTCTCTGCCAGGAATAATACTATCAGAACCTAGTGTTGCGAAAGTATTGTACATGTTCACAGAATCAATTGCGTCCCATAAGTCATAACGTGTATATAATGGAGAATAAATTAATATATAATGTCCGTCCGGAACTTGATTCAAAACCATATCCTGAAAAGAGGCTAACTGTGCTGGGTCATTTTCCCTAAACAAGAAATATTTTTCTACTCTATTTCTACAACCTCCATTATTATTAATGTTTCCAAAGTCATGTGTAGGGTTGTGAATAATCCCTCCAGCATCGGTGAATTTTGTGCCCCAAGACTCGTGTGTAACAGGATCAATTACAGCAACATGAAGAGTTGGTGTGGAAAAACAGACACCATAATCTTGAGAAATTAGGTTAATGCTATATTCTGAATCGTAAGCTGGAAGAGTGCTTGTTACAGTACAGCTTATATCACTTACTTTTGGAGAAAAATCTCTTTGCCGAGTAGTTCTGTTGTAGTCAACATTGTTAAATCCGTTATTCTTAAATTGGTAGAAATGGTCTTGTCCCCAACCTGTTTTATTTGGGATGTACTGGAAGGAGCTTTCTTTCCAATTTGTGTCACCATCAATAACTACTCTCCAAAAATAAACCATACTGTCTTCACAAATTAAAGTTGAAGAAGTATTAGAAGAAGTAGAAAACCATTCTGAAGGGTTAACAGTTTTTATTCCACCTAAACCAGATTTGATAGCAAAACGATGTGCAGGACTTGATGCTCCAACAAAATCAATGGTGTCAATTTCAAAGCGATACGTATTGAAATCTGCAATGGGGTTATTGGTAGAGGCAATTACAGAAACACTGTCATTTGGTACAACTGCAAAATCATAAGGTTGTACAGGAATTATTCCATCAATGTCTAAAAATAATGTTTTAATGAGTTGATTGTTGGTGATTTCATCATACATTTCTGGAACTTGTGATGGAATGTCAACCGTGATATTAAATGTATTTAGTCCTAAACTAATGTTTGGTTGCAAAGGTACTTTGAAAGTGAATTCTGTTTCGTAATTTAAGTTAGATAATTCAAAATGATATACAGAATCAATCGTGCTGTTCGGAAAATTTCTAATGACTTCTAAATTGAAAGTATCGGTAACTGTTCTTCCTAAGTTTTTTAATTTGATGTGGATTTCAATACTGTCAACTGTTAAGTCAGGATTTTCGGGTGTAAACCAAACGTATTCATCTAATAATTCTATTTCTGGTTTAGCATGATTATTCAAACGAATCATTGGATCTCCATTGAATACCATCTGCGTACAAGTAGTTTCTAAGTATAGATTATTGGTGGGTACTTCCAATGCCTCAATGTTCTTTTTCATTTGTTGAGCAACCGTTGCTCCGTAGTTGTATTTTGAGAACTGATTGTATAGATTCTTCGTGTAATGATTTAGATAAACATCATATCCTACGTTCACAGATGCGATATATCCGATTGCACCATAATTGGCTACTTGTACAAAATCTTCTGATTTAGAATTACCATACTGGTAGATGTTTCCATTGTAACAAGCGTTAACTAACATTAAAGGATAGCGTTTGTTGTTGTTCCAATTTATTGGTTCATCTAAGTTGATTTCAAAACCACTATTATTCCCTGTAGCATGTCCAAAATAAGTCATTAAACTAACACCTTCCGCAATTCTATCTGTAATTTGAGAAAGGGTAGCAGGGGTTAGAGGGTTACTATTTGTTTTGTAAATACTCGTCACGTTTGCTCCAAATAAGCTGTCAGAAATAATCGCAGCATTGCCATCCATGTAATTTCCAAATTGTGTTTGTTGAGGTCCATCTGATCCTCCCACAAAATGAAGGATTTGTTTTTGCCAATCTTTGTTGGGGGTGTCGTATATATCAGTTGGATCTTGCTGAAAATCGAATTCAATGATTTTATCAAGGTAGTCTTGTAACTCAGAATTCGTTCTTGCAGAAATTCTTCCTGTAGGAATTAATGGTGACCATCGATATAGTCCCTCAAGTCCTGTAGTAAGACATAAGTCAGAAGCAGGCTCTCCAAAAGAAGGAATCAATGATGCTTCTGTTAATGTCGGGTTGTTTCTTGTTCCAGCAATTGCACCAACTGTGGAATGTTTTACGGCTTTACCTAGTAAGAAAAGACCTACTGGCTTAAGAGTTGATTGATTGTAAATGAAATGAGCAAATCTTCTAATGCTATTGGCGTGACCTTTTATTCCTCCACCAAATTGCTGATATAATTCTGTGATGTCACCATTTACTACATTATAATTCCCTCCAGAAAGAGATTCTCTATAAGCAATGTAATTATTTGTTGCTGTTTGTAAATTAGGGTGAGAAATCATAAGCAAGACTTCTTCTTTGTCTGGAATTGCAGAAAAATCTGTAAAATACCCCGGGGAAGAGCCATTTAGATTAACAGGTAACATTGATGCAATTGTGGGGATACTCGTTTCTTCTTGATAAAACACATGTTGTTCTGAACCGCTCACAGAATTAGAAATCAATGCTGTATAAACGCCATTATTAGGAATTAAGTTCACTTTTTTAGGGGTGTCTCCATGCACAAAAACGATAGGATTGTTAAATGTATTGTTCGCTATATCAATTCTGATTTTGGATGCAGATGTATTATTTTCAATGTTAAATTGAAATTTCGTTTCCCCATTAAAAGAAGGAATTCTTGGGTACTTTAACGAAAAGAATGAAATCGATTGGAAGTCTGTTGTCGCTCCTTGATATCCAATTATTTGTGATTTTAAATTGGTAAAGCCATTTGCAGCAATAAGAGACATCGGTAATTCTTCTCGGATTTTAATGCCTTTGTAGCCGATCCAAATAGTGTCTTTAATAACGTCGTTAGTAGAACCGATAGTCCAAAGTGCACGGTGGTTTCCTAAGGCTGTATAAGGAGCATTTGATTCCCCAGACTGCATTGCATCGAAAATAATGTTTGGAGCGCCAGCACCAAAATACGGGTTGGTTAAATAAGTACTGCCAATGATTGACATGTTGTACCCTTCTGCTCCATTGTATTTCGGACTGGACCAACCTTCTCCATTGGTGTAAAAAGAACTTGAGCCTTTGGAAAGTCTTGCTCCTTCTTGGTATTGATAATGATAACTTTTCCAACGGGTGTAAAGAACATAACTTGCAGGAGTGAACGAAGAATAACCCATGGTATCCTCTTCTAGGTATCTTAAGTTAGTCGTAGATGTGTTCCAAGTAAAATAGTATTCTATTGTGTCACTTACGATGCTGTAATAAGGGTTTCCGATGTCGTCTGGATTTGTATAAATAGTTGAATCTAACCATCCATCATTTCTTTCTGTATAAAAGAGAATGTAATCTAACGTATCTATACTAGAATCACCACCGTCCACGATATAAAGCGGAATCTCCTTCTCTTTGCCAAACATTTGAATATTCTCACTGGAGAATAAACTAGGATCTATTCCGGAATTAATAAGCGTGTTGTAATCAATTTTATAAATCCCTGTTTCTAAATAATGTTGATCTTCAAAAGCTAGAGGAATTGAATTTGGAAAAATTTGAAATGAATAATATTTCTGACTATAATCTATCCACTCATTCCCATAAGTTTGAGAGAATCCATATCCAGAACTCATAAGGAGGATAGTAAAAAAAACATGTCTAATTAAGCTATTCACTTTCAATATTGTTTTTTGGTTTATTTAGTTTTATTCGCAACGAAATAACATGAGAATAAAGAGCAACCGATGCATCGCCTATGTCTGTGAAGGCGTAGTCTAAATAAAAGGTTTTAAAATTGAGCCCAATACCAATGTTTGGCTGAATGTTTAGTTTTTGTGAATCATCAAATTGTTTTACGTATTGAATGTTAGACAACCCACCACGCAAAGAAACGTATTCCTTAAAACCAATTTGAATACCTAAATGAGGATCAAATGAGAAAATATTAGACTTAATTAGCGTATTTCTTTTCCCATCCGTTGTCATGTCAATGTCAATTTCTCCTGCAGCATAAATGCCCTTTTTTCCTAAGTCAAACTTTTTGTATCCTGCAAGAATTAATCTCGGAAGTGTTAATTCCAGACCGTTTTGAGGTAGCTCGTTTCCGGTTGCTAGAAAAACTTCTTGCGTTTCTTGATCCAAAGAAAAGACCCAAGCATTAAAGGTTGAAGTAACATCTCTTGCCATTAAGCCAAATTTCCACTTGTTTTTTGTTTGGTACTGCGCGCCTGCATCTAATCCAAACCCCCACGACTTAGCGAAATCTCCAACTTTTCTGTAAACAACCTTGAATGTTCCTCCAATGTTCAATCCTTCTATTTTTGATTTCCGAGCGTAAGACAATAAAAATCCATAATCTGCTGCGGTAAAAGTGCTGATTCTGTCGTAATCAACATTTCCATTGTTGTCAATTAGTTGTGTCGTGTTCGGAATGTCATCTACTGCAAATCTAATGGCAGAGAATGAGATGGTGCTTTTCTCATCTATTGAATGCGCCAAGCCTAAGTAATCATATTTTGCAATACCAGCAAAGTATTCGGAATGCATGAGGCTAACTTCTAACCATTTATCAACTCCGACGAGCCCCGCAGGATTCCAGTATGCAGAATTAACATTACTGGTTTGTGCAACAACAGAGTTACCAAGTCCTAGCGCATCAGCACCGACACCGATTTGTAAAAATTCGTTGGAATATTTAGGAGCAACCGTTGATGACGGGCTTGTGGTACCGGTCGTTTGACTAAGTAAAATTGTACTGAAACATAACGCAACAAATAGAATAGATATCCTTCCTGTTTTCATAGAAAATAGATTTTTGTATTCCATAAACTGTTTATTCGGCAAAAAATTGTGTTCTTTGTAGCGTTATTTATAATAATAAGACGTAAAGTTAATGGATATAGTTGACTTTTTGAAAAAAAAAAGAGAAAGCATGTTTAATGTAGCGAACATATTGACTTCCGCCAACCTACTCTCTGGAATATTCTCCATTCTTTTCGCGGTTTCTGGGCGTCTAGATTTAGCGGTGTTTGCAATTTTTGCAGGAGCAATTTTCGATTTTCTAGATGGCTTTGCTGCGCGTTTATTAAAAACATCAGGAGAATTAGGGAAACAGCTAGATTCTTTGGCGGATATGGTGACATTTGGTGTCGCTCCAGGAGTATTGATGATGATTGTCTTGAGTCTTGATTTTACAATGATTGATTTTTATCAAAGTAACCTAAGTAATGAGGTAGAAACTCAGTTCGATAGTTGGATGATCGACTTTACAAAAAACAAATTGAGAGCCTCCAATTATTTACCTTTAGTTGGTTTAATTATTCCTTTCTTCTCTCTTTTTCGATTAGCAAAGTTTAATCTCGACAGTAGGCAAACAACTTCTTTTATAGGATTGCCAACACCAGCTAACACCTTGTTTTTTACAACCTTTCCTTTGGTGTTGGTTTACGGAGATATTTCTGCAAGCTCTTTTAGTCAATTCATGTTTAATCCTTATGTAATTCTCGCATTAATAATTACAATGAGTTTTTTAATGGTGTCAGAAATCCCATTATTCTCTCTTAAAGTAAAAAATATAAAATGGAAAGGCAATCAAATTAGATTCACTTTTTTGTTAATAAGTTTGGTATTAATTTGCGTTTTTTGGCTTTGGGCAATTGCATTAATTGTATTTTTGTACCTGATATTATCAATCATAGAAAACACTTTTTTTAATAAAGAAAGCAATGAAGTTTAAAGCAGAAATTGATGTAATGCCACTAGATGCATTATTAGATCCTCAAGGAAAAGCCGTAACAGGTAGTATGAAAAACATTGGTTTAGAAGCAATTGATGGCGTTAGAGTCGGAAGACATGTACGTCTTTTTGTAGAGGCAGACTCTTCTGTTGTAGCTGAAACAATGGTAGAAGAAGCGTGTAAGAAGTTGTTGGCTAACCAAATTATGGAAAGCTATTCTTACCAAATCGAAGAAGTTTAAATTATTGTTTGTTCTTCTGTAAAAATAGGAGAACTGACTTTTTTTTGAATTGCCGCTTATTTTTTGTATAATAAGTCAGCAAATAATCTGTTGATAGTATAGTTAGAAACAAAAAATTATTCAAGATGTCAGAAATCGAAGAACCAAAAAAGAAAGGCAACGGAGCATTCGTTGGAATCATCATTTTATTATTGTTAGGGCTTGCAGTGATGGCCTACTTTTTATCTGCAAAGAATAAGGAGTTGAATAAATGTCAGAATGAAAGCGGAATGCTTCAAGCAGACATGGACGGAATGAATAAAATGATGTCAGGTTATGTTGGTACAATGACCAACGATATGAAAACGGACTTCTCCGCTATCTTAGAGACGATTGATGCGTTAAAAGAAGAAGGTTCGATTAATCAAGACTCACTAAATGTACGTCAGCAGAGAATTGAAGAATTGCAAGAGCAAGTGAAACGTGGTAAAATGTCAGCTTACCAATTGTTTAAAGCGAGAAAAGAAATTGAAACCATGAAGAGCATTATGCGCGGGTACATCGTGCAAATTGATTCATTGAACACCTTAAATTTGTCATTGACGAACAACCTTGATTCCACAAGGTCAGTTTTGGTTAATACACAAGGAGAAAGAGATAATTTTAGAGATCAAGTAGAAGATTTAGATGCTCAAGTGAAGAAAGGTTCAAAGTTGCAAGCTTATAGTTTCCGCTCTGTTGGACAAAAGCAAAAGATGAACAATTCTATGACGGAAACAACTCGTGCTCGAAACACGGTTCAAATAAAATCTTCGTTCACCATTTCCGAGAATCCAATTGCATCAGCGGGAAAGAAAACGGTCTATTTACAAATAACAGATCCGGATGGTAAAGTATTGCAAGCAAGTTCAGGAAACGTAGTCGATACAGAAAATGGACCGGTTGCATTTTCCGATTACAAAGACATTGATTATCAAAATCAACGAATTGACTTGGCAATTTTTTTCAAAACAAATGGACAGACGTTAAGTAAAGGGAATTATAAAGTAAAAGTATTCTGTCAAGGTCAATTGATTGGTTCCGACAGTTTTACTTTAAAATAAAATTAGAATGGTAAATATATTTATCGCCAACTTAGACTGGAGTATCACTTCAGAGGATATCAAAGCAACCTTCTCCACTTTTGGAAAGGTAAATTACGCACATGTTGTGTATGAAAAAGATACCAAACGTTCAAAAGGATTTGCATACGTAGAGATGGAGAATTCTGAAGAAGCAATTAATGCAATTCAAGCTTTAGATGGAATGGAAATCAATGAGCGTAAAATTGATGTGAAAATTGCATCAGCAAAAGGAGATCGAGTAAAGAAATCAACGAAATAAGAACTATGTCAACAGCAGTAGATCAAGGTCACGTAGATATAGTGATTGATGATAAAGGAATCGCAACCATAGAGTTTGGACATCCCTTAAGCAATTCATTACCCGGAAAAATTCTAGAGAAATTAGCCAATACAATTACGGAACTTGGTCAAAAAGATGAAGTAAAAGTTGTTGTGCTAAAATCTGCAGGAGAAAGAGCATTTTGTGCTGGAGCAAGTTTTGATGAATTGATTTCTATCAAAGATTTTGAAACAGGAAAAAAATTCTTTTCCGGTTTTGCGAATGTAATTAATGCATGTAGAAAAAGCCCAAAACTAATCATTGGTCGAGTACAAGGAAAAGCAGTTGGTGGCGGAGTAGGCGTAGCGTCTGCAGTTGATTATTGCTTTGCAACAAAGTTCTCTGCAGTTAAATTGTCAGAATTAGCAGTTGGAATTGGTCCTTTTGTAGTCGGTCCTGCAGTGGAACGTAAAATAGGAACTTCCGCAATGAGTCAATTAGCAATCAATGCAACAGAATGGAGAACGGCACAATGGGCACAAGAACAAGGTTTGTATGCCGAAATTTTCGATACTGTCGAGGATATGGATGCAAAAATAGAAGAACTTGCAACTACTCTTTCTGATTCTAATCCTGAAGCGATGGTTTTATTAAAGAATGTATTCTGGGAAGGAACAGGTCACTGGGATGAATTATTAAAAGATCGCGCAGAATTAAGCGGGCAATTGGTTCTTTCTGAATTCACTGTGAACGCAATTAATCAGTTTAAGAAGAGGTAGGAATGTTTGGTTTAAAAGAAACAACATTCTTCTTATTCTTTTTGTTATCTACTTTTTTATTCTCTCAAGAATCTGTTAGTCTTACTTGGACGATTGGCAGCTGTTAAATTGATGGTATTAAATCAGTTAGAACTGTTTATACCACTGTTTTGAAATCAAATGAATCAGATTCAATCATCTTTATTGGTTGATTGTTTTAGAGGGGTAGTCACCTAGTATTTACGAAGTATCACCCTTGCACATCATTTATAAAACAAGAGTGCGAATTGAAATTTGTAAATACTTGAGGAAGACTGAAACGCAGTGGAAGTATCGCCGAAAGTATCAAATTTCAAAAGCTAAACGAAGTTGCGTAAATGCAGTGCTAGACTTTTTTGTTACTTTTTTTGGCAATGAAAAAAAGTAAGGATGAAAGTACTTTCCATTATTCTCGAAATTATTTTCAAATAAGGTTTGTTAATAAACCTAGAAATCATATCTTTGCACCCCCTTATTTGGGGAATTGTCTTAATTAATTAAAATAAAAATTGTGGATACATTAAGTTACAAAACCGTTTCCGCTAACAAAGAAACTGCTGAAAAGAAGTGGATTGTTGTGGATGCTGAAGGCCAAACATTAGGTCGTTTAGCGAGCAAGGTGGCGAAATTAATTCGTGGGAAACACAAAGCGAATTACACACCTCATGCTGACTGCGGGGACAATGTTATTGTTCTAAATGCAGAGAAAGTATCTTTTTCAGGTACAAAATTAGTGAATAAGACGTACATCCGTCACACTGGATACCCAGGTGGACAACGTCAAACAACAGCCGAACAAATGTTGGCTAAAAATCCAGGAAGATTGGTGGAAAAAGCTGTTAAAGGAATGCTTCCTAAGAACACGCTTGGTCGTCAGTTATTTAGAAACCTAAAAGTATTTGTAGGTCCAGAGCACAATCTTGAAGCTCAAAAGCCTGAAGTACTAAATTTAGATACATTCAAATAAATTATGGAAGTAATTAACACACTAGGAAGAAGAAAGACTGCCGTTGCTCGTGTCTACATGACAAAAGGTAAAGGTAAGTTTACAATCAATAAGAGAGATTATAAAGAATTCTTTCCAACTGCTGTTCTTCAAGCGAAAATTCTTCAACCATTTCAATTAACAGAAACAGAAGGTACTTATGACCTGAATGTAAATGTTGCTGGTGGAGGAATCAACGGACAAGTTGAAGCAATCAGATTGGGAATCTCAAGAGCTTTGGTAAAAGTGAGCGAAGAAAACAAACCTTTATTGAAAGAAGAAGGTTTAATGACACGTGATCCAAGAATGGTCGAAAGAAAGAAGCCAGGACAACCAAAAGCGAGAAAGAAATTTCAATTCTCGAAACGTTAAAAAATATTTTGCAAGTTGTTTAGTATCCAAGTTCTTGAGCACCGCTATTAAGCCCCTCTTGAAACTGATTACTAAAGGAACGTGAACAATTAAAAAAAAGAAAATGTCAAAATTAAAATTTGAAGATTTATTAAATGCAGGTGTACACTTTGGACACTTGAAAAGAAAATGGAACCCGGCAATGGCGCCGTATATCTTTGAGGAAAAAAAAGGTATTCACATTATTGACCTAAATAAGACAATTGCACACCTCGAAAATTCGAGCGCTGCTTTAAAGCAAATTGCAAAATCGGGTAAGAAAATCCTTTTCGTAGCAACAAAGAAACAAGCAAAAGATATCGTATCTTCAAGAGTGAAAGAATTAAACATGCCTTACGTTACTGAACGTTGGTCTGGTGGAATGTTAACTAACTTTGCGACGACTCGTAAGTCTATTCGTAAAATGTCAGCAATCGACAAGATGCAAACTGATGGAACATGGACTACTTTGAACAAAAGAGAGCGTTTATTCAAAACTCGTCAACGTGAAAAATTAGAAAAGAATTTTGGTTCTATCGCTGATATGACTCGTCAACCAGCAGCTATTTTTATTGTTGATATTATTAAGGAACACATCGCATTGAAAGAAGCAAAGCGTTTGAATATTCCAGTATTTGCTATGGTAGATACAAATTCAAATCCTAAGTTTGTTGATTTCCCTATCCCTGCAAATGATGATGCTACTAAATCTATTACGTTAATTCTTGACACAGTTTGTGAAGCAATTAAAGAAGGTTTAGAAGATAGAAAGAATGCAAAAGCTTCTGCTGATAAAGATGCGAAAGCAAAAAAGGAAGCAAAAGAAGCTGCTCCTAAAGTAGAAAAAGTAGATACTCCAAAAGCGGAAGCTCCAAAGAAAGAGGAAGTGAAGGTAGAAGCGAAGGCTGAGCCTGTTGCTGTTGAGACTGTAGTTGTAGAAGTGAAAGCTGAAGCAAAAGATTTCTCTTCTAATAGTGTAGCTGAATTAAAAGAGTTGGCTAAAACTGCTGGAATTACTGGCATTTCTTCAATGAAGAAAGCAGACTTGATCGAAGCTTTAAGTAAATAAGTATAACAAACATTAAAATTATATATCATGGCAATTACAGCTCAAGATGTAAATAAATTAAGAAAGCAAACGGGTGCAGGAATGATGGACTGCAAGAAGGCTTTAGTAGAAACTGATGGTGACTTTGAAGCAGCAGTTGATGTTCTTCGTAAGAAAGGGCAAAAGGTTGCTGCTAAGAGAGGAGACAACGATGCAAAAGAAGGTTTAGTTTTAGCAAAAATTACAAACGATGGAAAAACAGGTATTGTTTTATCATTGAATTGTGAAACTGATTTCGTTGCAATGAACAGTGATTATATGGCTTTTGTTGAGTCATTAATGGCTATCGCAATGGATAAAAGACCAGCGTCTGTTGAAGCAATGATGTCTGAAGCATACAACGATAAGTTAACTGTTGCAGAAAAAATCATTGAGCAAGTTGGTGTTCTTGGTGAGAAATTAGATTTTTCTAACTTAGAAATCATTAGTGCTGATGCAGTAGTTGCATACAACCACCCAGGTAATCAATTGGCTACTTTAGTTGCGTTGAACAAGGATACTGAATCTGCTTTAGATGCAGGGAAACAAGTTGCTATGCAAGTTGCAGCAATGAACCCGATGGCTCTTAGCAAAGAAGGAATC
>DQTF01000233.1 GCA_015662935.1 Crocinitomicaceae bacterium
GCCAATACAATTAAAACTACTACGATACCTCCTCCAGTAACAGCTTTGCCTCTTGAACTCTTTCCTCTGCGGTCTTCGACATTCCCACTTTGTCTTCTACCTTTCCATTTCATATTATTATTCTTTAATTTATTATTCTAGTCCTTTAAAAAATACTATTTGTTTTTTCTTCGTTTAAATTCAACGATATGAAAATCTAGTTTATTTCCTGTTTTATCTATGACAATTCTGTCAGCAATTCATCTTCTTCTTCAATCGCTTCTATATTTATTATCTACGAAAGCAGGAAACAAATTATTTTAAGATTCCTGCCTTAGTAGGAATTTACCAGTCTTTACTAGTTCTATAAACCACTCCTTTAAAAAGAGCTACTAAGTTTTCTCCTCGTTTAACTTCTACTATATGAAATCCTAGTTTATTTCCTGTTTTTTCTATAATTGATTCTGCTACTAATATATCACCTTCTTCAATGGCTTCTATATGATTGATCGATGTTTCGATGGAAACGGCAAACTTTCCGAAGGTATTTGCTGCAAACCCGAATGCGGTGTCTGCCAATGAGTAGGTAATTCCGCCGTGAGCGTAATTCATACTGTTGAGCATTTCTTTACGAACCTTCATTTTTACTTTGCATTTTCCTTTTGAAACCTCTACGATTTCAATTCCGAGCCAAGAACTGAATGCGTCTTGGCTTAGCATTTTATTTGGTATTTGTTCTGGTTTCATATTTGCATTGTCATTGCGAACGAAGTGCGGTAATCTTACGACGAGACTCCTTCACTACGTTCGGAAAGACGTTTATTTAAAAAATGTATTATTTTCTCTTTTCATCTTTCGTAACAACGGCGAACAACGATATCTATCTTCATGGTATTCGTTATAAAGTTCGTCCATTTTCTCAACACACCAAGTGATCCCTTTTTCGTCTGCCCAAGCCAATAATCCTTTTGGATAATTCACGCCTTTGGTCATTGCGTTGTCGATATCTTCTGCGGAAGCGATATTCCAAAAAAGTGCGTCTGCTGCTTCGTTGATGAGCATTGTTAGGATGCGGTTGAAGATTAAATCACTTAACTTATCATCATGAGGTTCTTCGCTATCGCTCGCAATGGCATTATTAATATAATCGTAATACCCTTTTCCAGTTTTTCTTCCTAAATATCCTGCTTCGGAAAGACGTTGTTGCGTAAACGATGGTTTGTAACGTGGGTCTTGATAAAAGGCGTTGTAAACGGTTTCCGTTACGGTGTAATTGACATCGTTTCCTATAAAGTCCATTAATTGAAAAGGTCCCATTCTAAATCCTCCAAGAGTTTTCATTGCTGAATCAATTTCTTGAAAACTTGCAATTCCTTCTTCATAGATTCGGAGCGCTTCACCGTAAAAGGGACGAGCTACTCTATTGACAATAAATCCAGGAGTGTCTTTTGCGATGGCTACTGTTTTTTTCCAATCTTTTATGGTTGAAACCGTTTTTTCTAAAACCTCTTCAGATGTCTGAATCGCAGGAATTACCTCTACCAGTCGCATTAATGGTGCGGGATTGAAAAAATGAATTCCGATGCAACGCTCTGGTTTTTTTAAAGATGAGGCAATAGATGCAATCGATAAACTTGAAGTATTTGAAGCTATGATACAGTCATCTGAAACATAGCTTTCTAATTCTGAAAAAACTTTTTGTTTGATATTCAAGTTTTCTACTATTGCTTCAATGGTCAAGTTAGAATCGCTTAAGTCTTTTAATGAATTTACATAAGTGATATTATTTTGAATTCTATTTTTCTCGTCAGAATTTATTCTTCCTTTTTCAATGAGCCGTAACAAAACTTTTTCAAGAGCAGCTTTGCTTTTATCTAAAGCATTTTGACATGTATCGTATAATTTTACCATACAGCCTGAGGTTGCAGCTACTTGTGCTATACCGCTTCCCATTGTTCCTGAACCTATTATTCCTATATTTTTTATACTATTATCCATAATTTATAACATCCCCCTAACCCCCTTCAAAGGGGGAATAGTACTATTCAACTTAATTACTTCCCTTTAAAATTCGGTTTTCTCTTTTCCACAAAAGCATTCACTCCTTCTAGATAATCTTTAGATTGTGCCGATTCTATTTGTAATTTCCCTTCTAGATCTAATTGCTCTTCCAGTGTATTCGTCATTGATTTATTCAACATCTGCTTTATAAACCCTAATGCTTGTGTTGGCATATTTGAAAGATGAAATGCTAACTTTTCTACCTCTTCTAAAAAGTTTTCTGAAGGAAACACCTTATAAATCATTCCTAATTTTTCTGCTTCTTCAGCTGAAACTTTTTCTCCTAACATCATTAATGCGGAGGCTTTTTGAAACCCAATCAATCTTGGAAGAAAAAATGTTCCTCCACTATCGGGAACCAATCCAATTTTACTGAAAGCTTGAATAAAACTAGCCTTATCTGAAGTTACCACGACATCACAAGCCAATGCGATATTAGCTCCTGCTCCTGCTGCTACTCCATTTACAGCAGCAATAATCGGTTTATTGATATTTCTAATTCTAGTAATTATCGGATTGTAATGTTCTTCTAATATTTTTTTAAAACCAGGGTTTAGTTCTGGAGAGGTCACTTCTTTTAAGTCTTGTCCTGCACAGAATGCTTTTCCGTTACCAGTGATTACGATAGCTCTAACCTCAGCATTTGTTTCGCAATCATCTAATATATTTTGAAGACTCAATGCCATTTCTCTGTTAAAACTATTGAATACTTCAGGTCGATTTAAAGTGATGAAGGCGACTTGGTTTTTTATGTTTAGTTGTATTGAATTATTCATTTTTTTTAATAATTAGTTCTCGACTGCGCTCGAACAGACAAGTTTATAAGATTCCTGCCTTCGCAGGAATTAAAGGCATTTAAAATAATCAAAAGGTTCTTGACAATCTTCGCATTTAAATAATGCTTTGCAAGCTGTTGAACCAAATTGACTAACTACCATTGTGTTTAATGATCCACATTGTGGGCATCTTACTATTTTTTTATTTCCTAATAAAGCTTCTTTATCTGCTGTTTCGTTTAA
>DQTF01000143.1 GCA_015662935.1 Crocinitomicaceae bacterium
AATTGGTTCGCAGGCAAAACGAATGTTCAAGAAAGCAGAAAAGAATGAATTGGTTGTAACTACATCAACTGATTATTCGCTTGTTCATAAAATAATTCTTGCAGAATTAACCAACAAACATCAAGGACTGAATGATACATCATTGAAATATTTAGAACAATTATTTAAAAATGCAGAGCAAAAAGGTGTCCTTCAAGTCTATCAATTGAAGGAGAATGGGGGAGTTGTTTGTTTGAGAAATGAGCAACAAACACTTTATCTAAAAGGTGCAGTTGAAGAAAGTATTAAAAAAAATGGAGGAATGTATTCTCTTATTAATCAATCTGTTATTGACTCATTAAATCAAGGTTGTCTTTTTGACTTTGGAGGGTCTAATGCGAAAGGTGTGCAACAGTTTAACCATAATTTAGGAGGAAAAAATGTTATTTATTATTATTATCAAACCAATAAATATCCTTGGTGGTTTAAGATTGCCAAATCATTGAATTCTTTCAGAAAGTAGATTAATTCACAGAATAAGTTATTTTTGTTTATGCTTTTACCAAAATCAAATACTCCGCGTTGGATAATCATCGTACTCGATTTATTGATGTCTCTATTTGCGTTGTTATTTGCCTATTTGATTCGATTTGATTTAAAAACAGATGAAGCAACACTCATACATGAATGGTCGATACTATCTAAATCAATATGGGTTTTCATCCTTGTGAAATTGGTTTTGTTTTATGTCTTTAAAATTCACAAAGGCTTAGTTCGACATACTTCAACAGAAGATTTACGAAGAATTATTTCGGCAACATTTTTAAGTTCCATTATTTTTGCAATTCTTGGATATATAAGATATTTAACTATCGATGGATTCTTTCTTTTTCCGACTTCTGTTTTATTGGTAGAATTTTTAGCGTCATCTGTATTTCTTGTTGGTTCTCGATTTGTTATTAAATTGATTTACATGGAGTCTATCAAATCAAAAGACATTGAAGATAGAGTTTTGATTTATGGAGCAGGAATTTCTGGACTAATCACCAAAAGAACCATAGAAAAAGACATACAGAGTAAACAGGCAATCATTGGTTTTCTTGACGATAATAAAAAAATAGCAGGAAACCGTTTGGAAGGGAAAACCATATTTCACACTAGTAAGTTAGAGAATATTGCTAAAGAAGAGGGTGTGACAAAATTGATTATTGCGATTCAGAATCCAGATAAGAACAATCAAAAGAGAATTGCCGAATTTTGTTTAGAACACAACATTTCTGTTCAGAAAGTTCCAAGTACTAAAAGTTGGATCAATGGTGAATTCTCTACCAAGCAAATCGCGAAGATTAACATCAATGATTTATTAGGAAGAAAACCAATTGCATTAGACGAACAACGCATTGAAAGTGAATTGAAAGGTCAGATTATTTTAATCACAGGTGCAGCTGGATCGATTGGTAGTGGGATGGTTCGGCAGGTTGCAAAGTATTCTCCAGCAAAATTAATATTACTCGATCAAGCAGAATCTCCACTGTATGATTTACAAAACGAACTGCTTTCTGAGAATGACAACCTGTCTTTTGAAGTCGTGATTGGCGATATTAGAAACTATGATAGAATGAAGAACGTTTTTGAAAGTTATCATCCTCGGTACGTTTTTCATGCAGCAGCGTATAAACACGTTCCGTTAATGGAAGATAATCCAACGGAAGCAGTTCTGACGAATATCAAAGGGACTAAAAATTTAGTAGACTTAGCTTTGGAGAATGAGGTCTATAAATTTGTGATGATTTCTACTGATAAAGCAGTAAACCCAACCAATGTAATGGGTGCATCAAAAAGAATTGCTGAAATCTATGCGCAAAACGCCAATAAAAAGAACACCACAAAATTTATCACAACTCGCTTCGGAAATGTACTTGGTTCGAATGGTTCAGTGATTCCTTTATTTCAACGTCAAATTGACAATGGTGGACCAATTACCGTGACTGACGAACGAGTAACTCGCTTCTTCATGACCATTCCAGAGGCCTGTCAGTTAGTTCTTGAAGCAGGGACAATGGGAGAAGGGGGAGAGATTTTTGTTTTTGACATGGGAGAATCGGTTAAAATCATTGATTTAGCCAAGAAGATGATTAAACTGAGTGGATTAGAGTTAGGGAAAGACATTCAAATCAAAATTACAGGATTACGTCCAGGAGAAAAACTCTACGAAGAACTTTTGGCAAAAGAAGAAAATACTTTGCCTACGCATCACCCTCAAATTCTCAAAGCAAAATTTAGAGACGAGGATGAAGAACAAATAGAACGCATCAAAACTTTAATAGCATCCTTCAAAACGCAAGACAACGAAAACCTCGTTAAGCAAATGAAAGAAATCGTTCCTGAATTTATTAGCAATAATTCTACTTACGAGAAGTTAGATTGATTTTTGTAAAACTTCAGTCAGCAAAAAAGAAAGTGGAATTAACTATATTTGGTAAAAAACAAAAAAATGAAAATCCCACCCGCTAAAATTCAAGTTCGTTTTGCAGACATCGACGTAATGGGGCATGTTAACAATGCAACCTACCTCAGTTAT
>DQTF01000164.1 GCA_015662935.1 Crocinitomicaceae bacterium
CGGAGGTGCATACATTGTAAAAGATCACAAAGCTAACTTCATCAAGGGAGAAGGATTAATTGCTTCCATTGAGGACATTCAAAAAGTAGTCATTAAAACGGTAAACAGAGTACCTATACTCGTTAGAGATGTTGCTGAGGTAAAGTTTGGGGAAGCAATCCGTTACGGTTCTGTAACAAAAGACGGTAAAGGAGATGCTGTTGGTGGAGTAATTATGATGCTGAAAGGTGCCAATTCTAACGATGTGATAAAACTCGTGCAAAAAAGGATGCTAGAAATCAATAAATCATTGCCTGAAGGAATTACAATTAAACCTTTTCTTGACAGATCTTCACTAATTGATAGAACAACAAGTACTGTTTCTAATAATCTATTGGAAGGAGGACTCATTGTTATTTTAGTACTCGTTCTTTTTCTTGGAAATTTTAGAGGTGGATTAATTGTAGCTTCAACCATTCCTCTCTCATTATTGTTTGCCTATATCATGATGAATATCTTTGGTGTTTGGTCCAACTTAATGAGTTTGGGTGCCATCGATTTTGGAATCATTGTAGATGGCGCGGTAATTATTGTAGAAAGTGTCGTCTTCTATACTTCTATTCGTGTAAAGAAAATAGCCGAAGCCAAACTCTCACAAGATGATTTGGATGACATCTCTTACAAGTCTTCAAGTAAAATGATGAATGCAGCATTCTTCGGGCAACTTATTATTCTCATCACTTTTATTCCTATTCTAACGCTACAAGGCATCGAAGGTAAAATGTTTACACCAATGGCATTGACTTTTAGTTTTGCTGTAATTGGAGCAATGATACTATGCTTAACATACGTCCCAATGATATCTTCATTGTTCATGAGTAAGAAGCCGTCCAATAAAAAATACTTTGGCGATAAGTTCATTGATTGGCTAAGAAAAATCTATGAGCCTATTCTTGAAATTGCTTTAAAAAGACAGAGAATCATTCTCGTTATTGCTTTTGGATTGTTAGGACTTTCATTATTTACATTTACAAAAATGGGAGGAGAATTTGTCCCAGAATTGGATGAAGGAGATATTGCCATGCATGCTATTCTAAAACCAGGAAGTTCTTTGGACGAAACCGAAAAGGTATGTACAATGATAGAAAGCACCATCTTAGCTAACTTCCCAGAAGTATTAGAAGTTGTATCAAAAATAGGAGTGGCAGAAATACCAACAGATCCAATGCCTTTAGATATAGCTGATATGTTCTTGATAATGAAAGAGAATGATGAATGGACATCAGCCGATAACAAAGAGGATTTAATTAAACTTATCAAAAAAGAACTCGCCTATATTCCTGGTGTCAACTATGAATTTTCTCAACCTGTTCAAATGCGATTCAATGAGTTAATGACAGGTGTAAGAGAAGATGTTGCTGTGAAATTATTCGGTGATGACTTGACGCTTCTCAGTAAATACGCAAATGAAATCGCTGGTTTTGTAAGTAGCATTGATGGAGTTGCAGATTTTAAAGTAGAAGCAATTGATGGCCTGCCTCAAATGACAGTTCGCTATGAAAGAGATAAACTCGCTCAATACGGCCTGAATGTCAGAGAGTTAAACGCCATCATAAGAACAGCGTTTAGCGGCGAAACAGCAGGGATAATTTTTGAAGGAGAAAAAAGATTTGACTTAGTAGTTAGGTTGCAAAAAGAAGCTAAGAAAAGTATCAATGATTTGAAAAGCATCTTTGTGACAACAACAAGCGGTCAACAAATTCCTTTGCAAGAGGTTGCAAACATCGATTATCAACCTGGCCCTATGCAAATATCTAGAGAAGGGACTAATAGAAGAACCTACATTGGAGTGAATGTTAGAGGTCGAGATGTAGAGTCAGTTGTAAAAGACATTCAACAACAAATTGATAAAAATGTAAAGTTACCTCCTGGATACTACATAAAATTTGGGGGGTCTTTTGAGAATTTACAACAAGCTAAAAGTAGATTAATGGTTGTGGTACCTATCGCATTGATTCTCATTTTTGTACTACTTTACTTTGCACTGCAATCGATTAGTCAAACGTTTATAATCTACATGACCATTCCACTCTCATTGATCGGGGGGATTTTCTCACTTTATCTTAGAGGAATGCCATTTAGTATCTCTGCAGGCATCGGATTTATAGTACTGTTTGGGGTGTCTGTTCTTAATGGTCTAGTGTTAATCACAAGTATGAATGATCTTAAAAAAGAAGGTTTGGGACTAAGAGAAAGAATCAAAAAAGGAACAAAAGAAAGAATTCGTCCTATCTTTTTAACAGCATCTACTGATATTTTAGGATTCTTACCAATGGCTATTTCATCTTCTGCAGGTGCGGAAGTTCAGCGACCATTAGCAACCGTTGTAATTGGTGGGTTGCTTACAGCTTCTTTATTAACGTTAATAATTATTCCAATTATGTACGATATCGTAGAATCAAGATCAGAAAAAAGACAACTGAAGAAAGCAAACAGTTCTTCATCAGGATTAAGTTTAGCCAGTTTTAGTTCTCCTATAATTCTCATTCCGCTTGTCGGACTACTTATTGGGGTTGGCTCTTCTTCTCTTGCACAGGATTTACGAGTTAACTCTTTAGATGAAGCCATACAATATGGA
>DQTF01000227.1 GCA_015662935.1 Crocinitomicaceae bacterium
CAGATGGCCCTGCTCCATAATAATTACCTAAGTCGTCCCAATTCCAACCTCCAGGTGCTCCATTATATCCAAATTCTGATGCGTCGGCAATGACAGAACCAGAGATTGATTTTATTCCTGCATCTTTGATTTTTTTCACCCAAGTTGAAAAGAATGAAGTTAAATTATCTTCTGAATTAAAATACTTACTTCCTAAAGTTGGATCTCCACCGCCTCTCACCCAAACATTTCCTTTGAGAACACCATTAGAATCGATTTCCCCATCAATATAAATACGTGTTTCAGGACGAAAATTTGGACCTAAAACTTCTAACGCTGTAGCAGTAGAAAAAAGCTTTGCGGTAGATGCTGTTGGTAGTATTAATTGAGAATTGTTAGAAGCAACTGTTTTATTTGTTTCTAAGTCTATTAAATGAAAACTCACGGAGGCATGCTTCAACGTTGGGTCATTGACAAAAGTTGTAAGTGCTGTTTGAATGTTATTTTGAGCTAACAATAAATTTGCTCCAAAGAATAAGGTTAATAGGAATAGACTTAGTATCTTCATCGAACTTTTTTTGATAAATTTCGATAAGAAAAGTCAATGATAGTGCCAAAGGTTCGAAAACTTTTGAACAAAACAGAATGAACGAAAAAAAAGAAACGAATTCTACAGCTACTTATCCTCGAAAAATTAAGGTTCTTCGAATCATCAATAGATTTAATATTGGAGGACCAACCTATAATGCAACATTCTTAACAACATTCTTAGGAGATGATTTTGAAACTAAATTAATCGGTGGTTTGCCAGATGTAGGAGAATCGGACTCCTTATATATTCTAGAAAAATATGGTGTGGAACCTACTTTAATTGAGGAAATGATTCGGCAACCGAACTTAAAAAGTGATCGGGCAGCATACAAACGTTTAAAGAAAATCATTCAAGAATATAAACCAGACATTGTGCATACACATGCTGCGAAAGCGGGAGCGTTGGGTAGAAAAGCCGCAAAATCGTGTAAAGTTCCAATCATAGTTCATACTTTTCATGGGCATGTGTTTCATTCTTATTTTGGAAAAATGAAAACGACTTTGTTTAAAATGATTGAACGAAGTTTGGCAAAAAAATCGGATGCAATTATTGCTATTTCTGAAATTCAAAAAAAAGAGTTAACAGAAATTCATAGAATTTCTGTTAAAGAAAAAGTAACAGTTGTTCCATTAGGGTTCGATTTACAGCAGTTTCAAGACAAAGCAAAAACCGAACGTGAAAGAATTCGGAAAGAGCAAAATCTAAAAGAAGATGAAATTGCTGTAGCTATAATTGGTCGATTGGCACCTGTTAAAAATCATGCATTTTTCTTGCGGGTAATCGATACGATTCTTTCTAAAACAAGTAAGAATGTTAAAGTATTCATTGTTGGCGATGGACCAGAAAGAACTTTTATAGAAGAACAAGTTTCTGTTATTAACAATAAATACAATAAATACAATAATTCGATCAAATTAACGTCTTGGGTATCAGATGTTGCTTCTTTTAACGCGGGAATGGATGTCATTTGCTTGACTTCAAAAAACGAAGGTACACCTGTGAGTTTAATTGAAGCACAAGCATCTGGAGTTCCTATTGTGACAACGGATGTTGGAGGAGTGAGAGACATCATGATAGACGGAGAAACGGGGTTTGTGACTCCAGTAGATAACGAGCAGTTATTTGCAGAAAAACTGCTCGTTTTAATCGAAGATGAAAATAAACGCGAAAAAATGTCACAAAATGGATGGACTTTCGTAGAAGAAAAATTCCACTACAGAACTTTGGTTAAAAACATGACTAAACTCTATGGTGAGTTAATTGAAAGAAAGAAAAATGAAATTTTTATATAACGCTATTGTTTTAACATTCTTCGGAGCAATTTTGCTGCTGCAAAGTTGTGGCATCAATAGCAACCTTATGTTTAAACAAGCCAAAGGAGAAATCAATAATGATTCTATTCCTTTGAAACCAACGGAAGCTTATCGAATTTCTGCAGATGACAAAATTTCTTTTACACTTGCAACAAATAATGGCGCATCAATTATAGAAGGAATTAGTGGTGTTTCTAAAGAAACAAAAAACAATACTTCAAGTGTTGAATATTTAGTTAGAACAAATGGAGAAGTAGAGTTACCTGTTTTGGGGAAGGTTCTCATAGCGGGGCTAACAGTTGAGGAATGTGAAGATAAATTGATTGATTTATTCTCGGTAGAATATCAAAATCCATTTGTACAAGTAAAAATAACGAATCAACGTGTAATTGTTTTTCCAGGAAACGGATCAGATGCAACGGTGATTCAACTGGTTAATTCTAACACAACACTAATGGAAGCATTAGCACTTGCAGGAGGTATTACAGAAAGAGGAAAAGCAAATACAGTTAAAATAATGCGTAGAGTAAATGGAGAACGGCAAATCTATGTGCTAGATTTATCTACGATAGAAGGTTTACAGTATGTGGATATGATTGTTCAAGCGAATGATTATATCTATGTTGAACCAGCTCCTGAAATCGCGAAAGAAATTTCGAAAGATGTCGTTCCGATTGTTTCACTACTGTCTAGTGCGCTAATTATTTTTACAACCATTAATTTATTGAAGTAATTTGAGTAATAAAAGCATTATAATTAATAAGACCTATGATCCTCTAATTCTTAGAACGATCCTTAAAAGGTACTGGTGGTGGCCATTGACTTTTGTATTAGTTTTTGGTGCTTTGGCATTTACCTACCTGCGTTATACAAAACCTATTTATGAATCTTCAATGATTCTTCAACTGTCTAACGAAGACAATGCAAAAGAGGTGTTGGATATTGAAAACCTGGGTGCACGAGACAATCAATTGTCAGGTGTTGTTGAACTTTTACGTTCTGAATTGTTATTTCGAAGAGCAGTGGAAGATTTAGGCTTAAACGTTAGCTTATATTCTCGAGGAAATGTATTAACAGAAGAGAAATACCTTTCGAGTACTTATTATGTGCAACCATACGAATTGCATGATTCAGTTTTAATTAGTCAAGAAATACGAGTTGTTTTTGATGGAAAAAACTTAGCCTTAAACTATTCCAAAAATGGAAAGAAGAAAACAATAAAAGGTCTTGTAAATGAACATCTGAAAAATGAAGACTTTGATGTCGTGGTCAAAGCTGTAAGTCTTGAATCATTGAAAGAAGCCTCTTCCATTAATGAACTTTATTTTACATTTAATAGTATTGAATCCTTAACAGAAAGGCTTAAGGGTGGTTTAAAAGTAATGCCGATAGAAATTGGCGCAAAAACGATAAGTATTTCTTACAAAGGATACAATCCGCAATTGTGCAAAGATATAACATTGTCGGTTTCTAATTCTTACATTTCTTTTGATGAAGAGACACAAAGAAAAGGATCAGAAAACATTCTACACTTTATTGATTCTCAATTAGATTCTCTTTCCAATGAATTAAAATCATCCAAAGATAGTTTGATGGTTTTTCAACGGAAATCAAACCTTCCTAACCCAGAAGAAGCAAGTAATGATATTGCAGAAAACATTAATAAATTGCAAGACCAGTTATATTTAATTGAAGACGAACTAAACTCTTTGATTACGGTTCATAAAATGATTGGTTCTAATCCTAATCGACTAGAAGTGTATAAAATGTTGCCAGAAATGCTTGGAAAAAGCTATGAGATGGCACTGGTTAAACACATCGAAGAGTTACATATACTTCTAGAAAAGAAAGAAGATTTACTGTATCGAGTAACGCCCGAAAATTCTGAAGTCAAACTGCTCGATAATAAAGTAAAAGCAAAAACGAACTTGATTCAACGCAGTGTGAGTGCAATTGAAAATCGATTGATGCAAAACGCAAAAGTGTTACGGGGGAATTTAGGCAAATATAAAAATGAAATTTTTGAACTTCCAGAGAAAAAAATGGAGTTCAATCGTTTGAAAAACATTCAAGACCTCAATGAAAAATATTTTACATTATTGACAGAAAAGAAAGTCCTTTATGCCATTTCAGATGCAGGTTATGCTTCTTCGAACAGAGTTTTGAGTATGCCAAAGGTTGCTTCTTCTCCAGTAGAACCGAGTAAGAACTTTATATACACTTCGTTTATAATGTTCGGAATTATTCTTGGCTTAGGTGTGATGTTCTTAAAATATTTAATGTTCAATGAGATTAATCAAATTGAAGACTTAGAGAATGTATTGCCAGAAAAAGCATCAATTTTAGGAGGCGTTCCTTTGTTTAAATACAACATGGAATACTCTAAATTGATTGTTGCCGAAGCACCAAAATCCTCTATGGCTGAGTCAATGCGAAAAATACGGACGAATTTAAGTTACATTAACCCGAACTATCAAACTATTGCAATTTCCTCTTCTATTTCTGGTGAAGGAAAAACTTTTGTAGCATTGAACCTTGCAGGAATTATTGCCATGTCTGGCAAAAAGACAGTTCTACTTGATTTAGATTTACGAAAACCAAAAATTCACCTAGGTTTAGATGTGGACAACATTAATGGAATGAGCTCATTAATTGTTGGTCAGAGCAAGTTAGAAGACTGCATACACTCAACACAAATAAAAGGGTTTGATTTTATCACAGCAGGTCCTACACCACCGAATCCTTCAGAATTATTATTAAGTGAAGGGTTTAAAAATGTGATTGAGCAGTTGAAAGAAGTTTACGATGTAATTGTTATTGATAATCCACCCGTCGGTTTAGTATCTGATGGTGTGCGAAACTTAACAGAAGCGGATATTCCTATTTATGTTTTTAAGTCACACTATTCGAAACGTAGTTTTACCAACCGAGTAAAAGAATTATTTGAGGTTCAACAATTAAAGAGTTTGAATGTAATATTGAACGGTATTCAAGCGAGTAAGTCGTCAACTTACGGTTATGGATATGGTTACGGATACGGTGATTATAACAATGGTTACATGGAAGATGACACCAAGGTTTTTAAAGAAGCCGCAAAAGAGAACAAGTGGTACCGAAAAATATTTAGGAAATGGAAATAACAAAGACTGCCATTGATGGTTTGCTGATTTTTAAACCAAGAACTTTTAAGGACAATAGAGGGGGTTTTTTTGAGAGTTTCAATCAGAAGGTTTTTGACGAAGCAACCAATGGAGAACATGTCTTTGTTCAAGATAACCAATCTTTTTCAAGTAAAGGTGTTCTTAGAGGTCTTCATTTTCAAAACCCTCCTTACGCGCAAGGAAAACTGGTCAGAGTTATTCAAGGAGGTGTAATTGATGTTGCAGTTGATATACGTAAAGACTCTAAAACTTACGGTGAATATTATGCAATAGAATTGACCGCTGAAAATAATTTGCAGTTTTGGATTCCTCCCGGATTTGCTCATGGTTTTTTTGCGAAAGAAAACAATACTATCTTTTCCTATAAATGCACAAACTATTATTCTCCTGAAAGTGAAGGGACAATAAAGTGGAATGATAATGATTTAGGTATAGACTGGCAGGGGATTCCTACATTGATTTCTGAAAAAGATGAAATAGGCGAAGAATTTCGTAACTTTACCTCTCGCTTTTAAACTAACAATGTGCTAATAAAATTAGTTCAACTTATTGGTTTTATGCTAGGCGGTGCAATTATCGCTTACATAATTAATGTTCTACTACTAAGGTTCTCTCGCTCTCTAGGTATTCGGAATAAAAATGATGTTGTCATACGTTGGAGCAATGAATCAAAACCATCGCTTGGAGGCGTTAGTTTTTTCATTGTGTTTGTGTTTTCTGCGATTGCATATTCTATTATCTTCTACGATGCACCCAACATTTTTCAGAATTTACAATACGTTGGCTTATTTGTCGCCGGATCTCTAGCTTTTGGAATGGGACTAGCAGATGATGCATATGATACAAGACCACTATTTAAACTGTTTATTCAGGTTCTTTGTGGAGTTGTTTTTGTGGCAACAGGTTCTATGATTGACTTTTTCCATATTTGGACTGCCGATGCTATTTTAACCGTTCTTTGGGTAATTGTTATCATGAATTCTTTAAACATGTTAGATAACATGGATGGGATTACTGGTACAACTGTTTTCTTCATTTTATTAACATGTGTTTTTTCAGCTTGGATTATCTTTCCTTTTAACATCAACATTTGGAGCCTAATTTTAATTTCAGTTTTAGGAGCTGTAGGTGGTTTTTTAACTATGAATATTCATCCTTCAAAACTATTTATGGGGGATGCTGGCTCACAATTTATTGGTTTATTTGTCTCCTTTTTTGGAATGAAATATTTATGGAACATTGGTACAGCTGACCCTTCTCATGTTCACCCCTCTTGGCTCGGATTAACAGTTGTCATTGTTGCATTTACTCCAGCTGCAGTCGATACGTTAACCGTTGTTGTTAATCGCCTAAAAAGAGGACAGTCTCCAATGGTTGGAGGAAAAGACCATACAACTCACCACCTAGTTTATGCCGGTTTATCAGACATAAAAGTATGGTTGGTATTTGTTCTCATAGGAGCTTTGTCGACTATATTAGCTGTTGCAATGGTTAACCTAATTTCATTAGAAACGTATTATCCTGTTGCATTTTTTGTAATCTATACCATTTTCGTGTTCGGCTTCTTATATAAGAATACAATAAAGTATCCTGCACCTGAAAAGTAATCTAAACTTTAACAATTATTATTTCTCCTCCAAGAATTACTATTCTATAATTCGTATTTTCGTAGAATGAGAATTCAATTCCCCCTAAACCTTATTGCAAGTGTAATTTTAATCGTGCAATTTTCTTCTTGTAACTCGCAGAATGAACAGCCCACACCCGAACGAATTTCTGCGGTAGAAATCAAAGCGGATCATTTTGCTATGCCCAAAACCCCTGATTCTATCGTGCTTTTCGGAGTAACAATAAGAATGGATAACTTTGATTTAAAGGAAAGATTAGATCGAGAATTAATTGTTAATACATATAGACATAGTGCAACAATTCAGTATTTAAAACGCGCAAAAAGATTTTTCCCAGCGATTGAAAAAGCACTCGCAGAAAATGGTATTCCAGAAGATATGAAATATTTATGCGTTGCAGAAAGTGGATTGGCACAAGTGACTTCTCGTTCTGGAGCAAAAGGTTTTTGGCAGTTCATGCCGCCAACGGCGAAAGAATATGGAATGAAAATCAACTCGGAAATTGACGAACGAATGAACGTTGAAAAAAGCACAAAAGCGGCATGTAAATATTTAAAGACTGCTCA